>CAZGNH010000464.1:0-2076 GCA_964527025.1 uncultured Chthoniobacterales bacterium
ACCCCCTCCCCCAGCGCCCCCTGCGCCTCCTGGCCATGGGAACCCAAAATTACCCAGAACGCGTGTGGTGCGTCATTGATACCGCCTCCTGCCTCCTCCAAGGTGGAATCGAGTGCTCCCTCACACTCGCCGGTCCCCTCCTCTGGAAAAATGCCGAAAGTCAGCTCGCCAAACGCCTCCAACACGCCAAACTCACCAACCGCTTCTCGCGCATCCCCTCATTCAACCGCCTCGAAGCCGCCAAAATCTGCCGCTCCCACCACATCCTCATCCACCCCAAATATTTGGACCCCTGCCCCACCGTCGTCGCCGAAGCCCTCGCCTGCGGCCTGCCCGTCGTCGGCTCCGCCTCCGGCGGACTCCCCGAAATGGTCGGCAAGGACTCCGGCATCCTCCTGCCAGTCGACGAATCCTGGGATCACCTCATCACCCCCACGGGAACCGCCATCGCCGGGGCCGTTTCCGACCTCGCCAAACGCCTCCCCTCAGCCTCTGCCGCCGCCCGCACCCGCGCCCTGCACCTCTTCGACCAAACCGCATGGATCCACGCCCACTCACGCATCCTCGCACAATTGTCCACCACCTGATTAATTGATTGATTTCAATCATATCCTCATGAACCCATTTCAATTCGCTTCGTGTTTCGTATCGCGCATTTGCCCGGCAATTTTTCTATTGGCTGCATCGGGGGGTGGTCTGACCGCCGGCGAACCGGGAGGTGGTGGGGTGCGCGATCCGGAGGGCAGCTTGGAGCGGTGGTGGGGTGGGAAGGGTCTGACCGGCGACTGGTTTGGATTGCGGGGGGCGCTGGATGACCGCGGTCTGACCATGAATGGGCGGTATTACGGGGCCTATTTCGGTGTGGTGTCGAGCGAGGGCGGGTCTCGGGGGTTTTGGGATCAGGGGCTTGAGTTCGGGGCGGCGCAGGATTTCGGAAAGTTGTTGGGGGCCGGGACCATGTCCGGGGTGCGGGCTTTTGCCGGGTTTCGGTGGCGGGATGCACGCTCGGCGACCGACCCGAATACCTTTGTCGAAGCGAGCAGCATGTTCAACCCGTCGAACTGGATTTCCGGGGTTCAATTCCGGGTGTTGAATTTTGGGCTTGAGCTGGCCAGTGCGGAGCGTTTTGTCGCAAAGGATTTGTTTGTTCTCAGGCTCGGATGGCTGCAGCCACAGAAGGAATTCGCGGACCAGCCGCTTTCGAAGCTCTTTCTGAACAACGCGGTGAACAGCGCCAAGGGGATCGGGGGCAACATTCCATTTTCTTCGAGTGCTTCGACGTGGGGCGGCAGCCTCCGGGTCAGGCCGGCACCCTGGTATTATGCCAAGGGCGCCCTGTTCATGGCCTACCCGAAGATGGCGGATTCCAACAACCACGGTCTTGCCTTCGAGGGATTCGCCGCCGATCCATCGAAAAACGGACTCTGGGGGATGGCCGAAACAGGCGTCACACCGGAAATCGGCCCCTCGCAACTGCCGGGCAGATATGCCGTTGGCGGATACTACTACGGCGGGGAGAAAAATTCCTTGAACGGCACCGGCGGCTACGGTCAGTTCGGCTTCTACTGGCAGGCGGATCAAATGCTTTTCCGCGAGAGGACGGCATCCGCCGGGCCCGTCCGTTCCGGTGCCGCCGAGGGCAAGAGCTTCAAAGCGCCGGCGGACTTGCCCGCCGGAAAGCGGGATGACCAGGGGTTGAGCATGTTCAACCTGCTTTCATTTGCCCCCAAGTACAACAACACATTCCCGTTCTATTTCCAGACCGGCCTCGTCTACAAGGGTTTGCTTCCCGGGCGGGACAGGGATCTGGCCATGGTTTCGCTGGCCTGTGGGAATTACAGCTACTACAAGCTGCTCGAGGATCGCGAAAATGGCAGAGCCACGGCTGCCTACACGGTGTTCCTGGAGTGGGGCTACCGCTTCCAGATCAACGCATGGGCGTTCGTCCAGCCCTTCGCACAGTATGTGATCCGCCCCGACGGCACCGGCGAAACGGCCAATGCGACGATCCTCGGGATCTCCACAGGAGTAACATTTTAGCCCGCATCTCTCACAAACTTCGTCGCGAGACGCCGC
>CAZGNH010000465.1:0-2060 GCA_964527025.1 uncultured Chthoniobacterales bacterium
CGGGGGCGGGCGCGGGGGAGGGGTGGGTCCAAGAATATGGGGGGTTGCGCCCCCGGCTACCATACACTCACCATCTCCCTGCTCGCGCGCGTGCACGAGGCCTCCCCCTCCACCCCCCTGCGCGCCGCACTTGAAAAAGCCGTCGCCCTCGCCGCCGCATTCGTCCACCCGGACGGATCCTTCGGCGGCGAATACGCCAGCCGCAACACCTACAACTTTTTCCCCCACGGGTTCGAGCTCTTCGGGCGGCACATGCCGGAAGCCCTTGCGGTCAATGACCGGATTTTCGAGGGCCTCGGGGCGGGTCTCGGGGCCTGTCACGCGGACGATCACATCCTTGCGCACCATGCATGGAACGACCTGCTGGCATGGCGGGATTTTGTGCCGGAGCGGCCGGTGACGCGCGAGCCCGTGCCGGGGCGCCGGGTCTTTGCCCGCGCGGGCCTGCTGGTCGAACGGGGAGCCGACACGGCGCTGTTTGTTGCGCTGAACAAGGGGGGTGCGTTCCGTTTTTTTCGCGATGGGAGCTTTGTCGCCTCGGATACCGGGATCACGCTGCGCATGGACGACGGGCGGGTGGCTGTCTGCCACTTGATCGGCGATTACCGACCGGAATTTTCCGATGACGGCTCGTTCGCGGTCTCGGGGGCCATGGGGTGGGCGAAGCAGAAGGCGATGACCCCGCTGCGGATGATTGCCCTGCGTGTGTTGATGCTTTGCGGCGGGCGGTTCAAGCCCGATCTTGTGCGCAGGCTCCTGCAGAAGGCACTTATCACGGGCAAGGCGGACGCCCCGTTCCGGTTCCGGAGGCATTTTTCCATGGTTTCGGGGAAGCTCCATGTATGCGACGAGGTGCGTGCCGCGGGCGGCTGGGCGGGGGTGGCGGATGCGGCCATCGGTTGCGACCAAACCTCGATCTACGTGGTGATGAGCCGCACGTTCCAGCGTGCCCAAATGTCCGGATGGACCGACCTGACACCCGCGATCCGCGCGCTCGGAGCCTCCGACGCCCTGGTTTTCCAGCGGGAGCTGTGAGCCTGAAAACCGCAGTTCAAAAAACTACTGGTTAACAAGGTTCGCGCCTCTTTTAACCCGCATATCACAAGCCATCTGCTTCGGCTTGCGGAAGACCGCTATTTTATACCGTTGGAGGCTGCGCAGTGATAGGCAACGTAGAGACCGTTTTTTCCAATGCCATGCTTCCCGGTTCCATCCCATTCGTAAAAGAGCATGGTTTCAAGCAACCTAAGGCTGGATTCAGTCAGTCCCGCTCCACTTCTGTGCCTTTCTTTGGCCAGAACAAAATTTAACGTCAACAATGTCGCCTTGATCACTTGTTCTGCCATAGGCCTTTCGGAAGGCACAACACTCTCAAGCAGAGCCCAACCATACCAGCACAGGAATTTATATGGATCCAGAGCGTTTTGATCCATGTAGCAGCTCCTCAGATGGTCAAAATGATGGGCTATGGCATTGCGCGCCGCATTGTCCCGAACAGTGGTTTCGGGTTTATCCTCGCCCTGAGTGCATTGGCCAAGAACCCAATCCAAGGCACGAATACATGCGAAGGCACACCGAATTATCTTTTCTGCCTCTGGAGCGGGAGCGTTCACCGAGGGAATTTGGTCACAGCGTTTATGTCGGCATACTCAATATCTTGCCAAGGGAATCCTTATCTGCATGGTCCGCCACTGTGAGCAAAAAATCGGTGACTTCGGGAGAGGCTCCGTTGGCCAAGAGTCGGACGTCGGATTCTTTATCGATTGGTGGCAGCGTGGAGAATTTCTCTTCGGTCTCCTGCCACAGCTTCTTAAACTCATTGTAGTTCATTTGTTTGGGTTGGTTATACTGGTCTCTACAGTTTTGTTTTCCGTCAGAAATTCGCACAGTGTCAAGAAAATCTCAAGTGTTTGGGAACCTTTTTCGGATCATCCGCGGTTTTCAGGACGCGCCTACCGCCTCAGGAATTGCCCCCGACCGGGAGTCCCCACAAACTCCCCGTCCCGCACGGCGACCTCCCCGCGCAAGACAACCACCCCCGGCCTGCCCTCGATTTCCAT
>CAZGNH010000466.1:0-5949 GCA_964527025.1 uncultured Chthoniobacterales bacterium
AGGGCCTGGTAGAAGCAGCGCGGGTTGGCGCCGCAGGTTTTCGGGGTGCAGACCCCCTGCTCGCTCCGGACCTCCTCCCACACCCGCGGAGAGGGAACCTCCTCGAAGTCGGTGAGGGATCCATTTTTTGTGGTGAGGCTCCATTCGCGCAGGCGTTCGAGCTCCCTGCGTTCCTCGGTGAGGAAGAGATCCTGCGAACCGCGGAGTGCGCGGTCGAGGCGTGTGCCGCACAGGTAGTTGTGGCGGCCTTTGAGGAGGACGGCCTCGAACTCGAAGGGCATCAATTTCTGGACCAGCGGGATGTCTTTGTAGAGGAGCTGTTCCTGGAGGGCGATCGTATGGGTCGAGACGACTGCCTTGCGGCGCGCGCGCCGGGCGTGCATGACAGCCGGCACAAGGTAGGCCAGCGACTTGCCGACACCCGTGCCCGCCTCGACCGCAAGGTGCCCACCGCGCGCAAGGACACGCGCGACCTCGCGCGCCATGCGTTCCTGCTCGGCCCGGTATTCGAATCCCTCCGCCTTCGACATGATGCCCGTCGGCGAAAAGACCGCCCCCACCTCGTCTTCAAACGCCCCGGCCGCACCCCCGTCTTCGTCTCCACGCAGTGAAATCATGGCCGGCAACCCCCGACGGATGCCGGGAGGCGGATGTTGACGATTGCGGGCGGCTGCATTACCAGAAAATGTGTCTCCGGACGGGATAGCCGAAAAGTCCCCTCCCACACAAACCAATCAATGAGGATTCTCGACCGCTATGTTCTGGCCAAATTTGCACTGCCGTTCTTGTACTGCGTCGCGGGGTTCATCGCGATCTGGTTCATTTTTGATTTGAGCGACAACCTGCCGGATTTTTTGCAGGGAAGGGCAACCCCCGAATTTTTGCTGGCCTACTACAAGTCGCAGATTCCGGAAATCATCGTCATCACGCTGCCGATTGCAACCCTGCTGGCCCTGCTGTACTCGCTCACGGCCATGTCGCGCAGCAACGAAATCATTTCCATGCTCGGAGCCGGGGTGAGCGTCGTGCGCGTGATGGTGCCGCTCATGGTCGTCGGCCTCCTGCTGGTCGGGGTGACCGCCGTTTTCAATTACGCGGCCGCACCGCACGCCGCCATGGCCAAGAAGCAGATGATCCGCGACGTCAAACGCGACAAACCCAGCGAATCGGGCCTCTCGGGCCACCTTTACCGCAACCGCGAAGACCTCAGAACCTGGTTCATGAAACGCATCGTGCCCGGCCGCCAGCAACTCTACGAAGTGCAAATTGTCCAGCAAAACGAAGACGCCGACATCGTCAGCCAGATCTATGCGCGGGATGCGTTTTTCAACACCGCGAAGAACTCATGGGTGTTTTACCGCGGGATGTTTGTCGGGATCGGGGAGGACGGGGCCGAGATGAAAGAGATGTTCGAGGCGCGGGTGGTCGAGGGATGGCGCGAGACGCCGTGGCGGATTGCCAGTTCGATCATGAACCCCGACTACCTTTCCGTTCCCGAACTGAAAGATTACCTGACCTTCAACCACGATTTTCCGGAGGCGCGCCTGGCGCCCTACCGGACCCAGTTGCAGTTCCGCTGGGCGCTACCGTGGGTGTGTTTGGTGGTTGTCTTTTTGGCGGCGCCGATGGGGATCGTGTATTCGCGGCGCGGGATTCTGGGTGGTGTGGCGGTGGCCATCGGGTTGTTTTTCATGATGGTGTTTTCGAGCAGCCTGTTCATTGCCTTTGGGAAGGGCAGCAGGGTTTCGCCGGCGGTGGCGGCCTGGGGGCCGTTGGTGGTCTTTTTTGCCATCGGCCTGTGGCTCCTGTGGTTTCGCTCGACGAACCGGGATCTTCCCAAGATCCGGATTCCCGGGTTTTGAGGATGGACCGGGAGCCGCGGGGCGCGGGAGTTGCGGCACGGGTGCTGTGGGCGCTTGGGGGGGGTCCGGGCATGGCGCAGCCGTCGCGCCGGCTGCGCCGCCGCTTGTTTCTGCCGGGAGTCGGGGATGTGATGCGGCGGCTTGATTTGGCCGCGCTTGCGGAAATCCGCGCCCGGCATGCGCCGGGGCTCGATGACGCAGCCCTGCGGGCAACCCGCGCGCCGGTCAAGTACCTTGATCCGGCGCGGCAGGTGAAGCGCAACCTGCGCCGCGCCGCCGAACTCGAACTCCACGGGCGCCCGCCCCTGCGCATCCTCGACCTCGGGTGCGGTGCCGGCTACTTCTTGAAAATCTGCGCCATCCTCGGGCATCGTGCCACAGGCCTCGACCTGGACGAAAACCCCATCTTCCGCGAGGTCGTCACGGCACTCGGAGTCAACCGCCTGATCGGACGCATCGATCCCCTGACGCCCGTGCCCGTCGCCGGGGGCCCGTTCGATTTGATCACCGCCTTTGCGGTCTGTTTCAACGACCACAACGGTCCGGAGCCATGGGGACCGGCCGGGTGGCGGTTTTTCCTTGATGATGCGGCCGGGCGGCTCCTCGCCCCCCGCGGGCGCCTGCTCATGAAGCTGAATCCCCGCACCGAACCTCCCGGCGAGGGGGCGTGTTACACACCGGAGCTGGCGGAGGCGTTCCGGACATGGGGGTTGCGGGTCACGGGCCCGTGGGTCTCGCTCGATCGCGGGGCATACCGCCGCGGAGCCGCGCCGCGGACATGACCGCGTTGCCGTTCGACGAGCGCGCCTGCCTGATTGCAGGCCAGGGGAAATCGGGCACGACCCTCCTTCTGGCCCTCCTCGACAGCCACCCGCAACTCCTCCCGTTTCCCGAGGAAACCGCCTACTTCCCAACCGTCCTCACCAAATACCGCGACGCCGGACGCGAAGTCCAAATCCGCCATATCCTCGAAGCGTCCGAAGCCCGGCTCCTCTTTTCGCGCGACGCGCGCGGCGGTGGGCGCGACTACTCGGCCTTCCCGGTCTCCACCATGCGCGACACATTCCTCGAAGCCGCCCGCGCCCCCGCCAACGCCAACCGTGACTTGCTCGCAATCCTCATGGCCGCCTACGCACAAACCACCGGCACCGACCCCGGACAAATCGTGCGCTGGATCGAAAAAACCCCCGCCAACCGCAACCACCTCCAACCCATCCTCGCACGCTTCCCAAACGCCAAAATCATCCTCACACTCCGCGACCCGCGCGGCGTCTTCGATGCCCGTCTCCAACGCGAACGCGCAAAAAAAATCCCCCGCCTCTCGCTCATCGACAATATCCGCAACTGGCGCACCGCCGCCCGCAACGCCCTCGCATACACCAACCACCCCGCCTTCCACCTCGTCCGGTTCGAAGACCTCCTCGTGCACCCGGAACCCGCCATGCGCGCCCTCGCCCACTTCCTCGAAATCGACTTCACCCCCGCCCTGCTCGAACCCACCAAAGCCGGCACTCCATGGCGGGGCAATTCCGCTTCGAAAGCCCTCTTCCGCGGCATTGATCCCGCGCCGGTGGACCGGTGGCGCCGCAGTCTCAAACCCGTGGAAATCGCATGGATCGAGCGCCATTGCGGCGACCTGATGGAGAGGCTGGGCTACGCGCCGGCCCTCGACCGCCCCGCATGGCCGCCGTGGTGGAAGCCGGTCGCGGGTGAGTCCCCCCGCTCCTACCTCCGGTCAAGATTCAAATCGGCCGTCCTGCGCGCACGTGGCAAACTCTGAATTTTTTTGGTTGGGACAGTTGTTGACCGGGCGGTCGTGTTTTTGATTCCGCACGCGCAACCTGAACCGCTTGCAAAAAAGACTGCGATTGCACACCCGCCCTCGATGGGATTACAGTTCGCTTCGGGAACAAGTTGCGGCGGTCGTGCCGCGGCCCCGGATGGATGGGTGACAGAGCGGTCGAATGTGCTCGCCTGGAAAGCGGGTGTGCCCTAACCGGCACCGCGGGTTCGAATCCCGCCCCATCCGCCAACCGCCGCAGGCGGCATGAAGAATTCCCCGGGGCGGGGTTCGAACGCAGTTCGAGCCGCAGGCCGCAGGCCAAGACCGATCCCGCCGAAGGCGGAACCCGAAGGGCAGGCCGCAGGCCTGTCCATCCCGCCCCATCCGCCAACCGCCGCAGGCGCGTCTTGATCGATGCGCGGCCTTGGTTATTGTTTGCGGATGCGGTGTGCGCCCATTGCGGGATTCCTTGTCATTGTGCTGGCGCTGGGTGTCGTTCCGCCGGCGCGCGGCCAACAAATGACCGAGGAAGAGAAGAAGGCCCTTTTTTTGAAGGCACGGGAAGACATCCGCCCGGTTCCCGCAACCAAGCCGACTCCCCGCCCGACCCCACGCTCCGCCGGCACACCGCGTGCGACCCCGCGCGCGACCCCGCGTGCGACCCCGCGTGCGACCCCGCGACCGGTGCCTCCCCGGAGCACCGCACCGGACAAGGACGACTTCATTCCCCTCGAGGGAGACCGCACTCCGCGCGCATCCACACCGGAGCGCACTCCCACGCCAAAGCAGCCCGCTCCGCGCGCAACCGCGCGCCCGTCCGCTCCGAAGTCCACCCCGCGGGCCACGCCCGCGCCGCGGCGGTCCCCCGCGCCCCGCAAGGAGAGGGAGGCGCCCATCACCATCGAGAAATCCGGTGCGTCAGAGCAGCGGGGCTTGCAACCGGCGCCGCGTCAGGGCGGGGGAGGGTGGTTCAAGCGTTACCGCTACCTGACGCCCGCAATCCGCCGGGCCATCGACAAGGCTCCCGTCAGCCGCGGACGGTGGCAATACATCGTCATCCACAACAGCGCCACACGCCAGGGCAACGCGCGCATCTTCGACCGCTACCACCGCAATGTGCGCAAAATGACCAACGGCCTCGCCTACCACTTTGTCATCGGAAACGGCAACGCCTCCGGCAACGGGGAGATCGAGATCGGCAGCCGGTGGACCCGGCAAATCAACGGGGGGCATGTCGCCAGCGACTACCTCAACAATATTGCCATCGGAATTTGTCTTGTGGGGGATTTCGATCGCGACCTGCCGACGCGCGCCCAGGTGGAAGCGCTCAAGGAGCTGACCGATTACGTGCGCAACCGGGTCGGGCGGGTGAAGGGCAACCGGCGGGCCGCGGTGCGCGGCCACAAGGAGATCAATCCCCGGCCGACGACGTGTCCCGGCAAGCGCTTCGATCTGCGTTGGCTGCGGCGCACGTTTCGGGATTGAAGAAACGCAGTTTGGGCTTTGCGACGGGGCGGTGCGGCGGCTAGGATTTGCCGATGGAAGTGGTGGTTCTGGGGAGCGGGAGTGCCGGCAACAGTTGTCTGGCCGTGTTCCGGGAGGCGTGTTTTCTCATCGACGCGGGTCTCTCCGCAAAGCGGCTTGAAGAGCGCACGGCGGCGGCGGGAATCGATCCGGAGGCCATCTCCGCCGTCTTCCTGACCCACGAGCACCACGACCACACATCCGGACTCAAAGCCCTGCTCAAAAAGCGTCCGCTTCCGGTGTATTGCAATGCGGCGACGGCCCGCACCCTGTGTGAGACGGGGGCATTTTCAACCGCCTCGTTCCGGCTTTTCGAAACGGGGGGCACGTTCCGTGTCGGCGGGGGGGATGTGCGGTCTTTTTCCATTCCCCATGATGCCGTCGATCCGGTGGGATTGCGTTTCGAGGAAAGCGGCACGGCCTTCGGGGTGCTGACCGATCTGGGGCATGCGACGCGGCTTGTGATCGAGGCTTTGCGCGGGGTCGCGGGATTGCTGATCGAGACCAACTACGATGAGATCCTCCTGCAAAACGACACCCGCAGGCCATGGGCGGTCAAACAACGCATCGCATCCCGGCACGGCCACCTCTCGAACAACGACGCCGCCGGGTTGCTGGCCAAACTTGATGCCCCGGCCCTGCAAACCGTCGTCCTCGCCCACCTGAGTCGTGATTGCAACACGCCGGCTCTGGCCGCCGCCGCCGCCACCGCCGCCATGAACGGACGAACCGGCCGTTGCACGGTTCACTGCGCCTGCCAGGATGGCAGCAACGCGCGCC
>CAZGNH010000467.1:0-2817 GCA_964527025.1 uncultured Chthoniobacterales bacterium
TGGAACTTTTTGTCCATGCGCGCGAGGGTCACGATGTGCGTGTTGCAGGCGGAGACCGCCGCCGGGCGGTCCCGGCGGGCGAACAGAATGCACTGCGCCAAGGCCGAGGCATACGTCACCCGGTGGACCTTCGTGCCCAGCACCTCGTAGGAATCGGGGCTAGTGGATTCCATGGCTCCGGATGGATGCGCGCAAATGCGCCCCGTGCGCGCCGCCCGACGGCTCCCCGCTCGTCTGGTGCATGAATGCCGCGGGCGCGGGGCTCAAGGACCGGGTCTATGGCCCCTACCTCATGAAGTATGTGATCGAGCAGACGCCGCGACCGTGGCGGCATTTTTTCTTCGGGGGCACCGACGACTGCCTTGAACGCCTGACGAAGGCGGCCGTGGACATGCAGCCGGAGATCGAGATTGCGGGGGCCGTTTCGCCTCCCTTCGGCGCGTGGGACGAGGACGTCGAGAAGCGGTATGCGGAGGAAATCGCGGCCAGCGGCGCGGATTTTATCTGGGTGGCGCTCGGGGGGGGCAGGCAGGAAACGTGGATCCGCGACAACCTGCACCGCCACCGCCGCGGAGTTTTCTTTGCAGTGGGAGACGCCTTCGAGCTTCTGGCCGGCGGACGGCCCTTTGCTCCGGTCTGGATGCAGCAACACGGGTTGACGTGGCTTTACCGGCTCATGCAGGAGCCGCACCGGCTTTTGGGACGTTACGCGCGCTTCAATTCGCGCTTTCTGTTTTACCGGTTCCGCGATGCGCTTCTCGGAACGCCGCGTGCTCTGCGCGCCGGGGAGCCCGCCCCGCGCCCGCGGATCGCCTTCCTGGGTTCGCGGGGCGTGCCGGCGCGTTACTCCGGCTTCGAGGTCGTGGTCGAACAACTCGGGGACCGGCTCGCAAAGCGCGGGTATCCGGTCACCGTCTACAACCGCTTCCCCGGTCTGGCCTCGAAGGGCAGGCGCTACAAGGGCATGCGGCTCGTCGTGCTGCCGACCATCCCGACCAAGAGCCTCGACACCATCGTCCACACCGCCCTCTCCGCCCTGCACGCCTGCATCGTCCGCTACGACATCATCTACCTCTGCGGCGTCGGCAACGCGGTCATCGGAGCCTTCCTGCGCGCCGCGGGCATGAAGGTGGTCATCAATGTGGACGGCGCGGATTTCCGCCGCTCGAAGTGGGGGTCCTTTGCGCGGCTGTGGTTGCGGGTGGGGGAAATGATTGCGGGCCGGGCGTCGGATCTCGTGATTGCCGACAACCGGGAGATTGTCAACCGCTACCGCACCGAGCACGACCAGAGCCCGGTGTATCTGAGTTACGGAACGCACATCCACACCGAACGGGTCGCATCCGACGAGCTGGACCGGTGGGGGCTCGAGCCCGGGGGCTATTTCCTCTTTGTGTCGAGGCTCACGCCCGAGAACAGCGCGGACCTGCTCCTCGAGGGATTCGCGCTGTACCGGGGTCCGCTCAAGCTGGTGGTGTGCGGGTCGTCCAACTACGAGCATGCGCACTACCGGAGGCTCCGGCGGCTGGCGGACGGGCGGGTCATTTTCACGGGTGCACGGTTCGGGGATGCGTATGTGGCTTTGAGCCAGGGGGCGCGGGTGTTTGTGATGCCGGCGACGATCGAGGCGACGCGCCTTGTGTTGTTGGATCAGATGGGGATGGGGTCGGCGATTCTCTACCGGGAATGTGCGGCGACGCGCGAGGTGGTCGGCGACGCGGCCGAATCCTTCGACGGGGCGGATCCCGCGGCGGCCCTTGCCAAAAAATTGGAGACCCTCGGCGGGGATCCGGCGCGCTGTGCGGAACTCGGGCGGTTGGCCCGCCTGCGCGCCCGCGAGCTTTACGATTGGGAGGTGGTCACCGACCGCTACGAAGAACTCTTCGACAAACTCGGGTTCGCGTCCGGCACGGCGGCGGCCGTTCCGGCGGGGGGGACGCGGGGGGGAGCCGCCGCGTGACCTTCTCGATTGTCACTCCCTCCTATGAACAGGCTCCCTGGCTGGCGGAGTGTCTCGGGTCCGTGCGCGCGGCGGCGGAACGCGTCCCGCACGGGGTCGAACACATTGTCGTGGACGGCGGCAGCACGGACGGATCGACGGAAATCCTCGCGGGCCAGACATTCGCACGGTGGGTTTCCGAACCCGACCGCGGCCAGACCCACGCCATCAACAAAGGCCTCGCCATGGCCCGCGGAGATATTTTCTCCTACCTCTGCGCCGACGACCTGCTCGAACCCGCGGCGCTCGGGCTGGTCGCGCGGGCCTTTGAGAGCACGGAGGCCCCCGATGTCGTCTATGGTGACGGGTATTTCCTCGAGGGTGATTCCGGGTGGAAGCGCCCCAAGCGGGCGGGGGAATTTTCCGTCCGGCGGCTGCGGCGCGGGAATTTTTTGATCCAGCCGTCGGTGTTTTGGAGGCGGGAGGTGACTGCGTGCCACGGGTTGTTGGATGCGGGGTTGGGGTATTGCATGGACCACGAGTATTGGCTGCGGATCGCGAAGGGGACGCGCTGGGCGTATGTGGGCGAGCCGCTGGCGACGTGCCGTCTGCACGGCCCGGCGAAGACCTCGCGGGCTCTTGCGGAGGCGTGGGAGGAGGCGGCACGGATGCAGGCGCGCCACGGCCTGCGTGTGCGTCCGCGCCTCGAAGCCCTGTGGATGAGGATGTGCGGGCAGCATTATTACAGGCTCAAGCGGTCGGTCCTGCAACAGATCGGGCGACGGCGGCGGCGCAACACCTCATGAGCGCGCGGCTTGCCGTCTTCGAACTCCACCACCTCGGCGATGCGGTGATGGCACTGCCGTTTCTGCGGGGGG
>CAZGNH010000468.1:0-6451 GCA_964527025.1 uncultured Chthoniobacterales bacterium
AACCGCGATTCAAGCCCAACGCCGTCCCAGCCTGCCTCCCGCAAGTCGCAGCAGATGGCTTGTGAGATATGCGGGCTAGACTCCGAGGATCCGGTCCATCACAACGCCCAAATCCGGCTGTCCGGATTCGCGGGTGCCGGCGAACCGCGCGGCGACGCAGCCGTCGGGGCGCACGAGCACGACGCCCGCCGACGTGATCCCGTGGACTTTTTCAAATGCCGGAGCTTCGAAATCAATGCCGTTTTGGAAGAAGGGGAGGGAGTCGTGGCGCCATGCGCCGCCGGCCCGTCCCGCCAGTGCCGCGAAGCCGCCCGCGGGCAGATCGAGGGTTGATGCGCGTCCGGCGGCGGCGGTGACCGGGACATGGGGCGCGCGCGCGCCCGGTTTGGCGTCGGGCAGGTATTCGTTGGCCGGGTCGGAGGGCTCGCGCGCCGGGGCGGCGTCATCAAGGAAGGCGCCGTGTTCGTAGCGGAAACCGAGGTCGGTGCCGAGGCCCGCTCCGCCGCGCCGGCTGTGCGCGATGGTCTCACGCACCGCATCCCAGTTCCCGCGCATCCCCGATGCCACAACCGCGAAAATTTCGTCCGCGTTTCTGTTTGTCTCGCGCATGAGCCCGAGGGCGCACGGACGCCGCTCCGCTTCGTAGGAATCGAGGAGGGATTCGCCGGCCTGCCCGCGGAGCACGCTTGCCAGCTTCCACGCAAGGTTGTGCACGCCCTGCAGGCCGGTGTTGAGCCCGAGACCGCCCGCTGGTGAAAGGCGCGCGGCGGCGTCACCGACCAGAAAAACCCTCCCTTCCCTCCACCTTCTGGCAACACAGGGACTCATGACCCACGCAGAGGTGGAGAGAATTTCGACGGGCACTTCGGGCATTCCCGAGGCCCGCTTGATGATTTCCTCGAGACGTCCGCGGGGAAAATCCCCGGGAGTCTCTCCGGGTTGAAGGAAGTGGTGCATGAGCCAGAGGCGGGATCCATCCACCGTGACGAAGAATTCGTAGCCCGGGGCATCGAGGGTGTTGTAGAGGATGGCGCGGCGGTCGCGGAGACGCTCCCCGTAGTCCGCGCGGAACATGGTGTTGATGAAGTGCCCGAGGTCGCCGGGTCCCTGCGTGTCGATGTGAAGGGCGCTGCGCGCCCGGCTTCCGGCCCCGTCGGCCGCCACCACCCACGACGCCTCGAATGTTTTGCCCCTCTCCAAATGCAACAGCACCGAGGACTCCCCCTGCTCCATGCCCCCAACCACCGTCGAAAACCGTACCTCCGCCCCCCCGCCGGCCACAATCGCATCCAGCAAAACTTGCTCGGTCCACGTCTGCGGACAATGCAGCGGACGACACGGCGTGAGCGCCCCGGCCTCCGGCGGCATCGCAACCCGCCCGAACTCCTCCCCGGCCAGCGTCCGCGACCAAAGCGCCAAATCCCGCCCCCCGAGATCCAGCGCCCCCTCCTCAATGGCTTCCAACAACCCGTTCTGACGGAAAATCTCGCAGGTGCGCCGCGTCAACCCCATCGCCTTCGGGTGCGTCGAAATGCCTTCCCTGCGCTCGAAAACCGTGCACCCAATCCCCTGCCTCGACAACAGCAGCGCAGCAAACAACCCGCACGGCCCGCCGCCAATCACCGCCACCCCGCTCATCGCAGAATACAAAAAAGCCCCGCCATCAAATCATTCGCCATGAAGTGAAATAAACCGCAATCCGCCAAAATTTCAATATGCGTTTGGCCCGGCAAGCAACCGGACCGCCCCGGGCGCCGGCGTGTTGGACGTGCGAGGAATGTCTTGCCCTGGTGTGGGTGGCGGTGGATGGTTCGCATCCTATGAAGCGCAGCAATGGCCGGACGCATGACGCACTGCGGGAGGTGTCGTTCACGACAGGGATTGCCCCGCATGCGGCGGGGTCGGTGCTTGTGGGTTTCGGGGACACGCGGGTGATTTGCGCGGCCTGTGTCGAGGAGGTGGTTCCCCGGTGGATGAAGGACCAGAAGGTTCCGGGGGGGTGGATCACGGCGGAGTATGCGATGCTGCCGTATTCGACCCTCACGCGCAAACCGCGCGACATCACGCGCGGGAAACAGGACGGACGGGGAACCGAGATTCAGCGTTTGATCGGGCGGTCGTTGCGGGCGGTTGTGGATTTGAAGCGGCTCGGGCCGCGGACCGTGTGGATTGACTGCGATGTGCTGCAGGCCGACGGGGGGACGCGGACGGCGGCGGTTACGGGGGCCTGTGTCGCGCTCGAGTTGGCGTGTGAGAAGCTGGCATCCGAGGCGCTGCTTCCCGAGTGGCCGATCCGGCGGCGGGTGGCGGCGGTGAGTTGCGGGGTGGTTGACGGCGCGGTGATGGTCGATCTCGATTATGAGGAGGACCGGAAAGCCTCGGTGGATTTGAATCTTGTGATGACCGGGGACGGCGAATTCGTTGAAATCCAGGCATCCGGGGAGGAGGCGGTCTTCGGCGCCGACCGCCTCGGGGAAATGATCTCCCTTGGACGCGCCGCCATCCTCGAACTCATCGCACTCCAAAAATCCGCCATCTCACAAGAACCATGAAAAAAGCCCTCGTCACCGGCATCACCGGGCAGGACGGATCCTACCTCGCCGACTTCCTTCTGGCCAAAGGCTACGAAGTCCACGGGATCATCCGCCGCGCCAGCACCTTCAATACCGCGCGCATCGACCACCTCTACCAGGATCCCCACGTCCATGGCGTGAATCTGTTTCTCCATTACGGCGACCTCGCCGACTCGGTCAATCTGGTCAAACTCATCTACGAGTTGAAGCCCGACGAGATCTACCATCTCGGGGCGCAGAGCCACGTGCGCGTCTCCTTCGACATTCCCGAATACACGGCCGACGTGACGGCGGTCGGGACGATCCGGATTCTTGAGGCGATGCGCGAGGCGGGGGTGAAGGCCCGCTTTTATCAGGCCTCGAGCAGTGAGATGTTCGGGAAGGTGCAGGCGGTGCCGCAGAGTGAGACGACGCCCTTCTGGCCGCGCAGCCCATACGGAGTCGCCAAGGTGTTTGCCTACTGGGCAACGGTCAACTATCGCGAGAGCTACGGGATGCACGCCACAAACGGCATCCTCTTCAACCACGAGAGCCCCCGCCGCGGCGAAACATTCGTCACGCGCAAAATTTCCCGCGCCGCCGCCGCCATCAAACTCGGCCTCCAGAAAAACCTCTTCCTCGGCAACCTCGATGCCAAACGCGACTGGGGCTACGCCCCCGAATACGTCGAGGCCATGTGGATGATGCTCCAGCAGGACACCCCCGACGACTATGTGCTCGCAACCGGCGAAACCCATACGGTGCGCGAGTTTGTCGAGGCGGCCTTCGCGCGTGTGGACCTCGATTGGGAGGAGTATGTGAAGCACGACTCCCGCTACGAGCGCCCGGCCGAGGTCGACCTCCTTGTCGGCGACGCCTCGAAAGCGCGCCGCCGGCTCGGGTGGGAGCCAAAAACCCGCTTTGCCGACCTTGTCCGGTTGATGGTCGATGCCGATCTCGAAGCCCTCGCACGCACGGGCGGAAACCGGTAACCCGCAATGTTCAGGCGGGTGGTTCAGATTTCGCGGACGGCGCCCTTGTCGGCGGAGGAGACGTGCATGGCGTAGAGCCGGAGGGCCGGGGAGACGGTGCGTTTGCGGGCCGGGGGTTGGAAGGCATGGGAACCTTTGGCGGTTTCCGCGAGGTGTCTGCTTTCGAGTTCCCCTTCGGAGACGAGGAGTTCGATGGAGCGGCGGGCGATGTCGATTGCGATGGTGTCGCCCTCGCGGACAAGGGCAATGGCCCCTCCGGAGGCGGCCTCGGGGGAGACGTGGCCGATTGAGAGACCCGAGGTGCCGCCCGAGAAGCGCCCGTCGGTCACAAGGGCGCAGGATTTTCCGAGACCGACCGATTTGAGGTAGGATGTCGGGTAAAGCATTTCCTGCATGCCGGGGCCGCCGCGGGGTCCTTCGTAGCGGATGACGATCACGTCGCCTGCGCGGATTTTTCCCCCGAGGATGGCTTCACAGGAGGAGTCCTGCGAATCGAAGACCCTTGCCCTGCCGGTGAATTGGAGGGCGCCGGGGTCGACTCCCGCGGTTTTTACGACGCATCCATCGCGGGCGATGTTTCCGAACAAGACGGCAAGACCGCCGTCGGCGTGGTGGGCGTGCGCGGTGTCGCGGATGCAGCCCTTGACGGCATCCGTGTCGTGGCCCGGGAAGACGGCGTCCTGCGATGCAAAGACGGGGTTGCGTCCGCCGCCGGGGGCGCTCAGGAAGAGACTGCGGGCGTGTTCGGTGGCCGAGGGGCGTGAGATATCGAAGCGTTCGATGGCTTCGGCGAGGGTCAAGCCGTCGGCGCGGCGGGTTGAGGAGTCGACGAGTCCGGCTTTGTGCAATTCGCCGAGAATGCGGAGGATGCCGCCGGCGCGGTGGACATCCTCGACATGGAAGGGGGCGCTTGGGGCGACCTTGCAGATGCAGGGGATGCGGCGCGAGATGCCGTCGATGTCGGCCATATGGAATTCGACGCCTGCTTCGCGGGCGATGGCCAGAATGTGGAGCACCGTGTTGGTCGAGCCGCCCATGGCCACATCGAGCGCCATGGCGTTTTCGAAGGCGGCCCGGGTTGCGATCGCGCGCGGCAGGACCGAGTCGTCCCCGTCGCGGTAGTGGGCCAGCGCCATGTCGACGATGCGCTCCGCGGCCTGCTCGAAGAGAGCACGGCGGTTGGCATGGGTGGCGACGAGGGTGCCGTTGCCCGGCAGGGCGAGGCCGAGGGCCTCGTTGAGGCAGTTCATCGAGTTGGCTGTGAACATGCCCGAGCACGACCCGCAGGTCGGGCACGCGCTGCGTTCGACCTCCTCGAGCACCGCGTCGGAGACCGACGGGTCGCCTCCCATCACCATCGCATCCACCAAATCCAGCTTCCTGCCGCCCGCCTCCCCGGCCTCCATGGGCCCCCCGGATACAAAAATGGCCGGAATGTTCAGGCGCATGGCCGCCATGAGCATCCCCGGCGTGATTTTGTCGCAGTTGCTGATGCAGACCATGGCGTCGGCCATGTGCGCGTTGACCATGTATTCGACACTGTCGGCGATCAGGTCGCGCGAAGGCAGGGAATACAGCATCCCGTCGTGCCCCATGGCAATCCCGTCATCAATCGCAATCGTGTTGAACTCCGCCGCAAAACACCCGCGCTCCCCGACCACCCGCTTCACCATCTGCCCGACTCCATGCAAATGCACGTGCCCGGGCACGAATTGCGTGAAGGAATTGACGACTGCAATGATCGGGCGCCCGAATTGCGCGTCGGTCATTCCATTGGCGCGCCAGAGGCTGCGCGCCCCGGCCATCAGGCGCCCTCCGGTGGTTGTCTGACTCCGCAGTGGTTTCATCGCTTCATGATAGGTGCTGCCGCATATTTTCAAATACTCTTTCGCGGCGGGAGGAGTTGATTTTTGGCAGGAGGCGGCCGATAACAGGCCGTGTGAACCGGCAGGTGAGTCTGGCTTTGGTGGATTACGGCAGCGGCAATCTGTGCAGTGTCGAAAAGGCGCTCACGGCGTGCGGTGCGCAGGTAACCCTTGCGCACAAGCCCCGCCAGATCGAGGAGGCGGATGCGGTGGTTGTTCCGGGGGTGGGATCATTCGGGGATTGTGCCGCGAACCTGCGCGCCAGCGGCATGTGGGAGACGCTTTTGGAATGGCTGCGCCAGGACCGGCCGTATTTGGGGATCTGCCTTGGCTACCAATTGCTTTTCGAGTCCAGCGGGGAGTCGCCGGGGGCGCAGGGGTTCGGGGTGTTGCCGGGATCGGTCGTGCGTTTTCCCGATTCCGCGGGCAAGGTTCCGCACATGGGATGGAACCGCCTCCTGGATACGCGCGGCGCGCTCTTCGAGCCCGGAGCGCCTCCCCCGTGGTTCTACTTCGTCCACTCGTATTACCCGTCGCCGGACGATCCGGATCTCGCCAGCTCGTGGTGCCGGTACGGCGCCCGCTTCGCCGCATCGGTCAGCCGCGGACACCTGCACGCCACGCAATTCCACCCGGAAAAAAGCCAGCGCGAGGGTTTGGGCTTGCTGCGGCGCTTCCTTGGGGGTTTAAGGTCCTGATGATTCTCCTGCCCGCCATTGACTTGATGGACGGCCGGGTCGTGCGCCTGCGCCGCGGCGACAAAAACGAAAAGACCGTGTATTCCGACGATCCGGTGGCGGTGGCGGGGAAGTGGGAGGCCGCGGGGGCGGACTGGCTCCATCTGGTGGATTTGGATGCCGCCTTTGCCGGCACGCCGAAAAACCTCGATCACGTCCGCGCAATCTGCGAGTCGGTGAACATCCCGTGCGAACTCGGCGGGGGGATGCGGAATTTCGAGAATGTGAGCGCGGCCTTTTCGGCCGGTGTGAGCCGCGTGGTGCTCGGGACGGGCGCGTGCGAGTCGATCGATTACGTGCGCGGG
>CAZGNH010000469.1:0-9540 GCA_964527025.1 uncultured Chthoniobacterales bacterium
GTGACAGTTTGTTGCCTTGGGGGAGGGAGATTGGGGGGGAGGCGAAGGGGGGCGGGGCGGCCCCCCCCCCCGCCGGTGGAGCCAAGAAGCCATGAGCACGCAAACGGTTGTTTATAACGACAAGGTCGTCCGCCAGTTCATGGTGGCTTCGATTTTCTGGGGGTTGGTGGCGATGCTGGCCGGGGTGGTGATCGCCGGGCAGATGGCGTTTTACAAGCTGAACTTCGACAGCGAGTGGCTGACCTTCGGGCGTCTGCGTCCCCTGCACACCAACGCGGCGATTTTTGCCTTTGTGGGCAACATGATTTTTGCAGGAGTTTATCACTCGACCCAGCGCCTGACGCGCACGCGGCTGGCCTCGGACTTCCTGAGCTCCCTGCATTTCTGGGGGTGGCAGGCGGTCATCGTGTCGGCGGCGGTGACCCTGCCACTCGGGCTGACGCGCGGCAAGGAGTATGCCGAACTCATCTGGCCGATCAACATCGCGGTGACAGTTCTCTGGGTTGTCTTTGCGATCAACTTTTTTTGGACCCTTGCCGTGCGCAACGAGAAGTCGCTGTATGTGGCGATCTGGTTTTACATTGCGACGATCATCACGGTTGCCATGCTCTACATTGGCAACCACCTGCAAATTCCCACAAGCCTCGTCCACTCCTATCCGATCTTCGCGGGGGTGCAGGACGGCCTCGTGCAATGGTGGTACGGCCACAACGCGGTGGCCTTCTTCCTGACGACCCCGATCCTCGGGATCATGTACTACTACCTGCCCAAGGCGGCGGAGCGCCCGGTTTACAGCTACCGCCTGTCGGTGGTGCACTTTTGGTCCCTGGTTTTCATTTACATCTGGGCGGGTCCGCACCACCTGCTCAACACGGCCCTGCCCGAGTGGCTCCAGACCCTCGGCATGGTGTTCTCGCTGATGCTGTGGGCGCCCTCATGGGGAGGCATGCTCAACGGGTTGCTCACCCTGCGCGGCGCATGGAACAAATTGCGCACCGACCCGGTTCTCAAGTTCTTTGCGGCGGGCGTCACGTTTTATGGCATGTCCACCTTCGAGGGCCCCCTGCTTGCCATCCGGTCGGTCAACGCGGTTTCGCATTACACCGACTGGACGATCGGCCATGTCCACAGCGGCACCCTCGGATGGAACAGCTTCATGGCCGCCGGCATGTTCTACTGGCTTGCTCCCCGCATGTGGAACCCCCGCCTGTATTCGGTCAAACTGGCCGACCTGCACTTCTGGACCGGCATGGTCGGCATCCTTCTCTATATTGCCTCGATGTGGGTTTCGGGCATCACGCAGGGGCTCATGCTCAATGCCGTGACCCCCGAAGGCGTCCTCGCCTACCCGAACTTTATCGATGCGGTCACTTCGACCCTTGCCATGCTGGTCACGCGCATGGTCGGCGGCGGCATCTTCCTCTTCGGGTTTGTCCTCATGGCCTACAACATCCTGCGCACGGCCCGCTCGGGATCGCCCGCGACCGCCTCGGTCGAGGTCGAAGTCCCCGAACGCAAGGTGCCAGAGGGCATGGGCCTCGTGCGCGGATTTTTCAACGCGCCGGTCATCTACTCGTTTTTGTTGGTTCTCTTTGCGTGTTTGTGGGGCATCGGGCAGGGGGCGTTGAGCACGGTTTCCTTTGTGCTTTTGGTTGAGACGGCCCTTGTGGCGATGATCCACATGAGCGTGGCGGGGGCGCGGTGGTCGGAGTGGTATGACCGGCTGCTCGAGAGCTGGCTGCCGTTCAGCGTGCTGACCCTTGTGGCCGTGGTGGCCGGGGGGATGATCCAGATTTTGCCGACTGTTTTCCTCGACCAGACGAAGGGGGAGGACGGCCCGTGGCAGCGTGTTTACTCGCCCCTCGAACTGGCGGGGCGCGACATTTACGTGCGCGAGGGGTGTTATACATGCCACAGCCAGATGATCCGCCCGTTTGTCGGCGAAGTGCTCCGCTATGGCGCAAGCGGACGCCTCGCCGAGTCGATCTACGACTTCCCGTTCCAGTGGGGATCGAAACGCACCGGACCCGACCTCCAGCGCGTCGGCGGAAAATACCCGAACATCTGGCACTTCCAACACATGCTCGACCCGCGCACCACCTCCCCGGGCAGCACCATGCCCAACTACCCGTGGCTGTTCCACAAAACAACCGACCTCGAAGCCCTCGACAAGAAAATCGCCGTCCAACGTTTCATGGGCGTCCCGTTCCCGGAACGCTCCGCCGGTGAAATCCGCGCCGACTCGCTCGCCCAAGGAGCCGCCATCACGGCCGACCTTGCCGCCAACGGGGTCGAAATTTCCCCGGACAAGGAAATTATCGCCCTCATCGCCTACCTCCAAAGCCTCGGGGACACGACCACCGCCCCCGTGCCGGCACCACAGGAAAATCCGGGACTGGAAACGGTCGTCGGGGAAGCAGCCGCCCAGGCTGCAGCCCAACCGGGAGGGCACTGACATGGGCGGCGGCATCCCTTTTGCAGAATGGGCTCCATGGGTGGCGGTCATCGCCCTTGTGGTCAGTTTCGGGGTCTTCCTCTTTTTTGTGATCGCCGCCATCCGGATGCCGCGCAGGAAAATCCGCCACGACTCGGAACTGCCCCTCGACGACAAGGAAAAACGCTCATGAACCACACGGCCCCCGACGACGACGCCCTGCGCCCGCACTCCTACGACGGCATCCAGGAGTATGACAAGCGCCTGCCGAATTGGTGGCTCTTCACCCTCTACGGGGCGATTGTCTTTTCGGTCGGTTACTGGGCCTACTACCACTGGACCGGGCACATGCAGCACGGGTGGGTGCGCGTCCAAAGCCAGATCGAAGCCGTGAAACTCGCCGCCCTCAGCCAGGGCGAACCCCCCGACAACCTCCAGCTCTGGAATTTCAGCCGCGACCCGAAAATCACCGCCACCGGTGAAAAAACCTACGTGAGCACCTGCGCCGCCTGCCACGGCCCCAACCTCGAAGGAGGCATCGGACAGAACCTCGTCGATGCCGAATTCATCCACGGCAACACCCCCATGGATCTCTTCAGGACGGTCAACGAAGGCGTCACCGACAAGGGCATGCCCGCATGGGGCCCCCTGCTCGGCCAGCAACGCATCGCCGAGGTCGTCGCCTACGTGATCAGCCGCAATCCCTCCATCGCCGAGCCGGTCGAGTGAAGCCCAAAAGTCCCAGCATCGACTCGGTCACCACGATCAACGAGGACGGCTCGCGCTACATGATTCATCCCGCCGACGTGCGGGGGTTTTGGACCACATGGCGCCGCGTGGCGGGCCTGCTCCTCCTCGCGGTCTATGTCCTCCTGCCGGTCGTCCACATCGGCGGAAACCCCGCCGTCTTCCTCGATGTGGCCCACAGGAAATTCCACCTCTTCGGCCTGACCCTCATGTACCAGGATCTCTGGCTCCTCTTCTTCCTGATCACCGGCACCGGCTTCACGCTGTTTTTGGTGACGGCAATCATCGGGCGCGTCTGGTGCGGTTGGGCCTGCCCCCAGACCGTCTTCCTCGACCATGTCGTGCGGCGCATCGAACGCTTCATTGACGGCGACGCGCCCGCCCGGCGCCGTCTCGAGGACGCCCCGTGGACCGCAGGAAAATTCCTCCGCCGCATCCTCAAACACGCCCTCTTCTTCGCCTTTGCCGCGCTCATTGCGCACGTCTTCCTCTCGTATTTTGTCTCCCTGCCCTCACTCTACGGCATGATGGCCGCCTCGCCGCTCGAGAACTGGCCGTCGTTCCTTTTTGTCTTCGGGATGTCGTCGGCGCTGTATTTTGATTTTGCGTGGTTCCGCGAGCAATTTTGCATCGTGTTGTGTCCGTATGGGAGGTTGCAGTCGGTGTTGATTGACGACAATTCGGTGGTGGTGGGCTACGACGAGAAGCGCGGCGAGCCGCGCGGCAAAGCGGGGACCGTTGATGGCGATTGCATTGACTGCCGGCGGTGCGTGCAGGTGTGTCCGACGGGCATCGACATCCGCCAGGGTGTGCAGCTTGAGTGTATTGCCTGCGAGGCGTGCATTGACGCCTGCGACGAGGTGATGGCGCGCATCGGCAGGAAAAAGGGCCTCATCCGCCACGACTCGATGAACGCCCTCATGGGCAAAGCCTCGAAATTCCTGCGTCCCCGCCTTGTGCTCTATACGGTCTTTGCCATCCTTGGCGCCTCGGTCTTTTCCTTCGCCGCCACGCAGGTCCGTCCGGTCATCCTGTCGGTCACGCGCATGGCGGGGCCGCCGTACGTCCGCGACGAGGGTTCGATCCGCAACAACCTCATGCTGCGCCTCGCCAACAAACGCTCCCGAGAGCACACCTACACGATCCGCGTCGATTCCCTGCAACCCGGCCTGCGCGCGGTCGGGGTCACCGCCAAACCGGTCACCCTGCCCCCAAACACGGAAATCAGCGAGCCGCTGATCCTGACCGTGCCGGATGCGGACTTCCGCGGGTCGTTCGAGGTGACGGTCGGTGCCGTCGGGGAATCCGGAGAGGTCGAGGTGCGCCGCACGATGCCATTCATGGGGCCGTTCCGGGAGGGCGCGCCATGATCCACCCGGTGGCTCTGCGTCTGGGTTTGATGGTGGTCGCCGCCTTTGCGGTGGTCATTGTCGTGTGGGTGGTTGTGATCGCCCTTGCGGGAACCGTGGACACCCACCGCCTGAGTCCGTCCGAGGAAGCGGGGCTGCTGCGGGAGGAGGGAGCGCGATGATCGCGGCGGGAGATCTGACGGGGCCCTCGGCGGCGCTGCTTGCGGGTCTGGTGACAAGCCTGCACTGCGTGGGCATGTGCGGTCCTCTGGCCTGCGCGGCCTGCACATCGTCCTGCGGAAAAGGCGACAACGCGGCCGCCGCCGTCTATCACGCGACCCGCATGGTCTCCTACGGGATCGTCGGCCTCGTGGCCGGCCTGCTGGGCGAACGCATCTCGCAAGCCTTCCTCGGTGGCGCCACACGGGGAATGACGTGGGTCTTTGTCCTGTTTTTTCTTGCGGTGGTGGCGGGGTTGGACAAGCGCCTGCAGGTGCCGTCCCTGGCCGGGCACTTCCAAAAAATCTTTGCGCGGGCCGGCGGTGCCGGGCCGTATGGCAAGGCGGCGGTGCTGGGAACCTTCACCCCGCTCCTTCCGTGTGCGCCATTGTATCTTGTGGTGGCGGCGGCGGCGCTCTCCGGGTCGCCGCTTTCGGGGGCCGTGTTGATGGTTGCCTTCGGCATCGGGACGGTTCCGCTGCTGTTCACCGTGCAGAACCGTCTGGCCGCTCTCGAACGCCGGTGGTCGCCGCGCGCCATGGACCTCACGCGCCGCGGCCTGGCCCTCGCCAGCATCGTCCTCCTTCTCATGCGCGGAACCTACACCGCCGCCACCGGATGCCCGATGTGCCACTGAGCATGCCATGACCCGCACGAGCCACCGCCCCGGGCATCCCGAAGCCGCCGCCAAAGCCGCGGTTTGCATCCACTGCGGCACGCCCTTCGAGCCGACTGCGCGGGAAAGTGAATTCTGCTGTTCGGGGTGCCGGTTTGTGCACCACATGCTCCACAAGCGCGGCCTGGAGGATTTTTACCGCTACGGGGAAAAGCGCGCGCCGGTCGGTTCGGGGGTTTTCCAGGAGCGTGCATGGGATTGGTTGCGGGATCTCCAGAGGGGGGCGGAGGAACGGGCCTCCGGGCGGACGGCGGACCTGTCTCTGCGGATCCAGGGGATTTCCTGTGCGGGGTGTGTCTGGTTGATCGAGGCGGTTTTTCTCGAGCAGCCGGGGGCGGTTTCCTGCCGGGTGGATTCGTCGGCGGGCGTCGTGCATTTCCGGTGGGATGCGGGGAACATGGATTTGGCTTCCTGCGCGGCGGACTTGCATGGTTTCGGGTATGTGTTGGGAGCGCAAGGCGGGGATGCCGGAGCGCGGCGTCCGATGGGGTCCTTGGTAAGGAGGCTGGGGATTTGCGGCGCGCTGGCCATGAATGCGATGCTTTTCGCCCTGCCGCGGTACCTTGGGATCGATCCCGGCGACCGGCTGGCGGCGCTCTTTGACACGATCGGCCTTGTGATCGCCACGGCGAGCATCGCGGTCGGCGGCACGTACTTTTTCCGCCGCGCATTGGGTGCACTGCGCCGCGGCGACCTCCATATCGACCTGCCGATCTCGCTGGGCCTGATTTTTGCCTGTGCCGGGTCGCTGGTCGCATGGCGGACCGGCGAGGCGTCCCTTGCGTACTTCGACTTCGTCTCGATCTTCACGTTTCTGATGCTTCTCGGCCGCTGGCTGCAGGAACGGTCGGTCGAAAACAACCGGCGCCGCCTGCTCGGCATCCGGCTCGCCCCCGACAAAATCAAAATCCTCCGCAACGGCCTCGAAACGGACGCCGACGCACAATCCCTCTCGACCGGCGACCGGTTCTCCCTGCCCCGCAACGGCCTCGTGCCGGTCCGCGCACGCCTCGTGGCCACCAACGGGGTCTTCGCCCTCAACTGGATCAATGGAGAACCCGACCCGCGCCGGTTCCCCGCGGGCGCAATCGTTCCAGCAGGCGCTCGAAGCCTGTGCCAGGAATCACTTACAATGTCGGCCCTTGAACCCTGGGCCGATTCCCGCCTTGCGAAGTTGCTGGCTTTTGATGCCGTGCGCCCGGGGCGCAACACGGGTCTTCAGCGCCTGATCCGCGTGTATCTGGCGTGTGTGCTGGTGCTGGCGGCTGGAGGGTTTGCGGGTTGGGTTCTGCTCGGGGGTGGATTGCTGGCGGCGTTCCAGGTGTTGATTTCGGTGCTGGTGGTGTCGTGTCCCTGCGCGGTGGGTGTGGCGCTTCCCCTGCTGGACGACGTGGCGGCAGCCCGCCTGCAACCCTCCGGCGTGTATCTGCGCGAACACTCGCTCTGGAGCCGTCTGCGCCGCGTCCGCCAGATCCTCTTCGACAAGACAGGCACCATCACCCTTGAATCCCCCACCCTCGCAAACCCGGAGACACTCGATGCGCTCTCCCCCGCTTCCCGCGCGGCACTCCTGACTCTCGTCGAAAGCAGCCTCCACCCGGTCGCCGGATGCCTGCGTGAAAGCCTCCTCGCCTCCGGCATCGAACCCGCGCCTGCCGGCTCATCCCACGTGAAAGAAATCACCGGCATGGGACTCGAGTGGGAGACACCCGCCGGAACATGGCGTCTCGGGCGGGCTGGTTGGGCCGCCCCGACGGGCTCCGGCACGGTCTTTGCCATGGACGGGGTCCCCCTTGCGGAGTTCCACACACGCGAGGAAATCCGTCCCGCTGCGCGCGCCCAGATCGCAAATTTTGTGCGGCGCGGCCACGGGGTTTTTCTGCTCAGCGGCGACGAGCCCGGAAGGGTACGCGCGATGGCGCAGGCGCTCGGCCTGCCCGCATCGTGCGGTTTCGGGGGACTGACCCCCGAAGACAAAGCATCCCTCGTGCGCGACCGGTGGGCCGCCGATTCGCTGATCCTCGGCGACGGCGCCAACGACAGCCTCGCCTTCGACGAGGCGCTCTGCCGCGGCACACCCGCCATCGACACGGGCCTGCTCGAACAAAAAGCCGACTTCTATCTGCTGGGCCGCAGCCTCGCCGGACTCGGCGATCTCTTTGCCACTGCAGCCCGCCGCCACCGCGCCGCCACCGCCGTCTTCTCCTTCGCCATCGCCTACAACGCCATCGCCGTCACCGCCGCCCTCGCCGGCTTGATGAACCCGCTGGTCGCCGCCGTCATCATGCCCCTGAGCTCCCTTGCCTCGATCGGCCTCGTCTTCCTCTTCCTCCACTCCCCGCGCCGGACCAACAATTCGGGAACCACCACCACCCAACACACACCATGACAGACAACACGCCACCCACATCCTCCGACACACCGGAAGGCGCCGGAGCCAAATTGTTCTTCGTTACCTTCCTTGCCGGCCTTGTGCTCGCGTTCCTCATGCTCGCGGGACGCCCGGAGTTCCTTGCCACGCCCCTGCTGACCGGTCACGGACTCTCCTGGCTTGTGCTCCTCCTCCTCGGGGCGGGCCTGAGCGGCGCCTCCGGCCTGATTTATTGGTCGGTTCCGAAGGTTTTCGGCGCTCCGCTCTACAGCGAAAAAATCGTCTTTTTGCACTACGGGTTCCATGTGGCGGGAACCCTGCTGGCCCTTGCCTCGATCCTCCGGCCCGGGTTTGCCCGCGGGGAGATGGGGATGACCTTTATTGCCTGCGGGGCGCTGGCCCTCGGGGTGAATCTGGTCGGGACGTTCCGCGCGCCGGCCAAGCCGGATGTGGCAAGCGCCCACCTTGCGGCCTCCGTGCTTTGGCTTTTGCTGGCGGCCTTCCTCGGGGTGCCTTTTGTCAGCGAACCGGCTCTTGCCATTTTGCAGGGGACCCAGTGGGGGGCGGCATGGCTGATTCTGGCCCTTGCGGGTGTCCTCATGAATGTGCCGATGGGGCTGGCCCTGCGCGCAACCCCCGCGGCCATGGGCATCACAGACCCAAAAACCGACGCCGCATGGTACGGACTCTTCCTCACAAACGGAGCCCTCGCATGGATGTTCTCCGCCACCACGTTCGGGATGACCGGGTTCCTCCTCCTGTGCGCCGCCGTTTACTTGGCGGGCCTTGTCATCAATTACGGCGCCTACCACGCGGTTCTCGCCCGCCGCACGACCCGCGGCCTCCCATGGGACACCAAAATTTTGCTCACCTCGTTTGTTGTGGCGCCGGTGGCGGCAGGGGTGCTGATGTTTGCCGCGTGGGAGAGGTTTTCTGCGCCGGTGCCGGAGGAAATCCCGGGGGTTGTTCCGGTGGTCGAGGAGGAGGTTGCGGGTCCGCTGCCCGTGGAATACCAGCCCGTGGACGGCGCGCTTGTCCTCCTTGCTTTGTTGGCGGTTGCGATCCCCGCGATGGTCGCCCTCGGTTTCCAAATTCTGCGCACCGGACGCCGGGAGCACGGCACCGACCAGGCACTGCGCATCCGCCTCGGCGATCAAATCCTGTTGGCCTCCTTTTTCAATTACGCGACCGGCGTCCTGCTGGTCATTCCGGGCGCATGGGCTGCAATCACTCCAATGCTGGGTCTCGGGAGTCTGTTTCTTGTGGTTGGCGCGGCCGGATTCCTCGGGAATTTTGTGTTTCTGACAAGCCGTCACCCATGGGTGCGCGCGCTGGCGTCCGGCCCGCAGGGCACCATGGCCGTGCCGGCAACGCGCTGACCCGGCGCGGTGTTCCTTGTTGCGAAGCGCCCCGTCTTTGTGAATCCTTCTGATTGATGAACCCCGAGAAATTCACCGCCAAGATGCAGGAGGCGCTGGCCTCCGCCGTGGATCTTGCCACGCGCCGCAACAATCCGGAGGTTTCGACCGAGCACCTTCTCGATGCCCTGCTCGGGCAACCGGAGGGTCTGGCATCGCCCCTGCTCCAGAAGTGCGGGGCGGACACCGCCCGGATCGGACAAAGCCTCGAGGCGGAGCTGGCGAAGCGTTCGAGTGTCCGGGGTGGCTCGGCACCGTCCCTTGGCGCCGACCTGCGCGGCACCCTTGATGCCGCCGAATCCCAAATGCGCGCGCTCAAGGATGAA
>CAZGNH010000470.1:0-2742 GCA_964527025.1 uncultured Chthoniobacterales bacterium
GGCGGCATCGAGGAGGGCGGCAGCCATGGCGACCCCGCTGTGATGGGCTCCCACGACCAACACATCGCAGGCAAGATCCCCGCGCGCGTGTTCGAGGAGCCATGAGATCGTTGACGGGCCTGCGTCGGAAAGCATGAGGATCCGGTGTCCGTGCGCCTCGAGGCGGAGCACGAGAGCTTTGTCGTCGGCATACTCGCTGCGGATGCCGGGGGGAGGAAAGACCACATGCCATGAGACCCCGTCGGCCACGGGCAGTCGGTCACCGCGGGCCAGCGGCGCCATGGGATCTCCCGCGGCGGCAAGGGTTTCGCGCAACCGGCGGCGGACGGGAGACCGGTCATCAATGGCACTTTCATAAACCGCGCGCGGGCGGCAGGAACTTTCGAGGGCCGCAGCACCGCCGATGTGGGCGGCGTCGCCATGGGTCAGGATGAGACCGTCGAGGCGGCTGACCCCGCGCGAGCGCAGAAATGGCAGGATGGTCCGGTCATGTTCGCGGGCAGGGCCGCAATCCACCATCCACGCCCTGCCACGGGATTCGATGAAGGCACCGGCGCCGGAGCCGAAGTCCAGAATGGTGAGGGTCGCGGGGCGGTTGATCCACGGACGGGCGGGGACATGCACATACGATCCGGGGATGGCGGCAAAGAACTCGACGATTCCGAGCAGGGCGGTGGCAAGGAGCCAGTTCGCGTGGTTGAAGAGGGCGGAGACCGCGGGCAGGAGCGGGGAAAACACGAGGGAGAGCATCGCGACGGCCATCACGCAAAAGGCCAGCGGCACGCACATCATGTTGGCCGGAACCGCCGAAAAGGACACAAGGTGAAAATACCCGAGGGTGAGGGCCGCCGACCCAACCCATGCGGCAACCGCCACTCCAGCAAGTGGCGCAATCCTCCGCACCATCCATGAACGCCACCGCTCCCACCCGGTGTGAATGCGCCGGGGAATGAAGGGATCCACCTCGAGTGGACGCCCGATCCATGAGGTCAGCGGACCGCACAGGAGAATCAGCACGGCAACGACGCTGAACGAGAGCTGGAAGCCGGGGTTGAAAAGCTCGCGGGTATTGGCCAGAAGGATAAAGAAGGCCGCGGCAAGGAGGCTGTTGAGGACCACCGGGGGGCGGCCGGCGACAAGTCCCACAAGGACAAACGCCGCCATCACGGCCGCCCGCACACTGGCCGGTTTCCAGCCGGTGATCAGCGCGTAGAAGAAAAGCGCCGGGATGATCACGGCGACAATGAGTGTCCGTGGGAGGCCGATGGACGAGAGCATGATCCAGAGGATCAGTGCGATCATCCCGACATGGAGGCCGCTCACCGAGAAGAGGTGGAAGGTTCCGGTGCCGCGGAATCCCTCGAGCAGGGCCTCTTCGAGGGGGCGGGTATCCCCGAGGGTCATTGCAAGGATGAGGTGCGCCTGGCGGGAATCGGGATCCAGACCGCGCGTGAGCGCACCTTCGATCCACTGGCGTGCGGTTTGCGCCGCCCGCAATGGCGAGAATCGGGATCCGGCCTGTTCGATGTGCGCGTCCTTCGGAGAGGAAACCGTCAGCGCCGCATACAGCCCGCGCCCCGCCATCCAGCGCGCAACGTCGAAGGCTCCGGGGTTGCGCGGAGGAGCGAAGGCCGACCATGAGCCGCGGACAAATACACGGGAACCCGGCGATGGCGCCTCCCCCCTCCACCCGACCTGCACGGGCATGTCCACCGCACCGGACCAACCCGGAAAGGAAATCCACCCCGCGCGAACCGGAAAGGCCGACCGGTCTTCGGCAAACTCCCGCGGCACACCGGCCACAACTCCGCGCATGTCCGCAACCACCGGCCCCGGCCATGCCGCCGCCATTTGCGCCGCCGCCGTCTCATGCACGCGCCATGCATGCAACACCGCAAAAGCCGCCACAATCCCGCCGCACAACAACAGGATCGCCGCACGCGGGACCACCGAAGCGAAAATTGCCGCCCCCACCAGCAACCCAAGCGCCACCCCCGCAACCGGGACCGGCGCAAACGACAAAAATTGGCCGACCAGACACCCGGCCGCCGCCGCCGCCACCAACGGCAAAAACGGCAGCCGCTGGAGCGCCAACCGCCGCCAGGAACCATCCTGCGCATTCACGGCTGACCGCAAAATTTGCTCAGCACCATCGTCCAGCCGAATTCCCCGTCCCGTCGCGCAAAAAATTTCAGCCCGCCGTCCCGGCCCCGGATGTCTTCGGGCACGGCACAACTGGCACGCCTCGAGTGGACTTGATGGATGCCTTCATTCCTTTTGCGGCGGTAGGGGAGGCCCCATGCCTCGATCATTCCGGCTTCGGAGCAGAGACCGAGGAGGAGGGATTCCATGTCCCCGCGCCCGAGGGTTTCGTAGAAAATATTGTTGCAGGCTTCGAGGTCGGCGTAGTCGAAGCGCTCGAGGATTTCGAACCCGGCCCGCGGCAGGCGGGCGCATGTGCCGCGCAAAATCCCGACCCGCACCCTCGGGTCAAACCCCGCATCGCGGCTGCGGATCGAGAGCGTGTTGACCGAGACCGTCACGGGGGCGGGCAGCCCGCAGGCCATCGTGATCCAGACGTGGTCGATCTTCTCTTCCCTGTCCGAGACTTCGACGCGCGCCGACAAGTCGGTCCCGCGCACAACAACCAGTTCCGCCGATGGCAGGTGCAGAGACACGCGCGGGCGGGGTCTGTCAGGGACCGATCATCCGGCGCTTCCCGCGGGCAGGCCGCTCAATTGA
>CAZGNH010000471.1:0-1800 GCA_964527025.1 uncultured Chthoniobacterales bacterium
CTCCACATCCTCTCCGCCAGCCGCACAGGCATCGTCAAAAAATCTTCGCTGTCCGATTTTGCAAACATCCGGAAGGGAGGCATCATCGCCGTGAAAATCGAGGAAGACGATGCATTGATCGACGCGGTCGTCACTTCGGGCCACGACGAGATCGTGCTGGTGACCGGGCGCGGCCAGAGCATCAAATTCAGTGAAGAGGATTTGCGCGACCAGGGGCGCGCCACCGTCGGCGTCTGGGGCATCCGCCCGGCACCCGGGGACGCCGTCGTCGGGGTTGCCCTTTCCCGCCCCGACGCAACCCTCCTCGTCGCCGGCGAAAACGGCATCGGCAAGCGCACCCCTTTCGGTGATTACCGTCTCCAATCGCGCGGCGGCAAGGGGATCAAAACCATGAACGTCGGCGAAAAAACCGGACGCGTCGTCGGCGCCCTCACCGTCACCGAGGTCGATGAAATCATGCTCATCACCAGCGGCGGCCAGATGGTCCGCACCCGCGTCGCCGAAATTCGCGAGGCCGGGCGCGTCACCATGGGCGTCAAACTCATCAACCTCGCGAAAGGCGAGCGCCTCCAGGGCATCGCCCCGGTCGTCTCCGACGCCGAAGAAGAGGAAGAAGAGCCCGTCTGACGTCTGAATCCCAGCGGTTCGATCAACAAGCGTTGGCTCTTCCTGATCGGAGCGACGATTTCCAAGATCCGCTTGGATGCCTGTAATGGGTCCACGTACGCAGGCCCAGTCCGAGTTGAACGGCGGTTATGGGTGGCAGATGGCCGAGGGCAATGACATGGATGCCGTCGGGTCGGGTGAAACTGGCCTGACCGCCGGTGATGATGCACACGGAGGCGAGCCGCCCTTGACGATGAGACGTGCATAGTCCGGCACATCCGGCCCGCCCATTCCGCCCACCTCTCCGCTGTGCTGGACGAACTTCCGGGTCAGCGGCGGGAGGTTTCTTTGCGGAAGGAGCGGGGGCTCAGTCCGAAGTGTTTTTTGAACCGCTGGGAGAGGTAGAACGGGCAGGCGAAGCCGGTGTGATCGGCGATTTGGCCGAGTGTTTGATTGGTATATTCGAGCAATTGGCGGGCCTGTGCGAGCCGGAGCGATTCCAAATACCGCATGGGCGGCTGGCCGGTTTGTTCCCGGAAGAGGGCGGCGAATCTTGAGCGGGAATATCCGCAGCGGCGGGCCATTTCTCCGACCGTGGTTTCCGCGCGCAGGTGGGATGCCATGTGGTCCACCGCTTTGTGGATTCCGGGCTGCCAGCGGCTGACACGCCGGCCGGGAATGGCGCGTTCGCAGTGGAGGAACGCCCGCTCGACCGCGTTTGTTGCCATGAGCTCCCGTCGCGGGGAATCGGAACGCATGGCGGCATCGGCGAGGGCCAGTTCCCGGCGAACCATCCCCCGGTGCGCCGGGGCAAGGCGCAGGTGTCCCACTCCGGGAAACAGTTCCGGCCATGCGGGTCCCTCGAGGAACTCCACGCGCGGCAGCCAGTGAATCCACACATGTTTCCACCGGCCCGCGGGATCATGCTGACCGTAGTCCTGGGATGTGCCGGGGCGGTAGTGAATGATGTCGCCGGCCTCCGCGTGGTATTCGTTTTCCCCGAAGCGGATCACCCCGCGTCCCGACTCCGTGTAGATCAGGAGCCAGTCACGGGTTCCCTTCGGGCGCCAGCCATGCACCCTGCCACGGATGTCCCAGTATCCCGCACGGATGGAACCGACCGGGGGGGAGGGGGTTTCGGCGGGGGGGGGCGCGGGAGAAAAAAAAAAATGTTTTTGATGGGGGGGTATTTTC
>CAZGNH010000472.1:0-2300 GCA_964527025.1 uncultured Chthoniobacterales bacterium
GCCATCCAGATCCCCGAGCGCCAGACACCTCGCGCAAAGAAGCCCCCCGAGACTCTCCCCGCAGAGAAAAACCGGCACCCCGGGAAAGTCCCGCTGGCAATCCCCGACATATGCCGCAATGTCCGCGCCAATCGCCCCCGGATCCATCCACGCGCCACGCCGCCGCCGGTCGGGATCCATCCCCTGCCCGCGCACCGTCGGCGCGGCACAGACAAACCCGGACGCCGTCATGCGTCCGGCCAGAGCATCGAAATCCGTGAACGCGCCGCCAAGGCCATGCACGCAGACGAGCACGGCTGCGGGCCGTCCGTGGGGCCGCCACCGCCGCACGGGCAGCGGGGTTCCGTCCACCGCGCTCCAGAGCCCGTCGGAAACTTCCACGGTCAATGGATTTGGCCGCCTTCGATCACGAGCCGCCGGTCCCCGCGGGTTGCGAGCGTCTGGTCGTGTGTGACCACAAGCAGCGTGCGGCTTTCCTGCTTCGACATGCCGAGGAGAAGGTCGATGACGCCGCCCCCCGTTTTCGCATCGAGGTTGCCGGTGGGTTCATCGGCGAAAATGATGCCCGGGTCGTTCATCAGGGCGCGGGCAATGGCGACCCGTTGCTGTTCGCCGCCGCTGAGTTCCGAGGGGAGGTGGTTTTCCCGTTTGCCGAGTCCGACGGCATCGAGGAGATCCTTTGCGCGGGGGACGGCCGGGCGCCCGGAGATCATGGACGGCACGAGCACATTTTCGAGGGCGGTCAGTTCGGGCAGCAGATAGTAGCTTTGAAAGACAAACCCCATGCGCCTGTTGCGCAGGCGCGCGAGCCGGTCGCCTCCCATCCCGTAGATCGAGCGACCCTCGAACCGGACGGTTCCGGCTTCCGGGCGTTCGAGGCCGGCAAGCGTGTAGAGCAGGGTCGTCTTGCCCGCGCCCGACGCGCCGCACAGGAACACCGTCTCCCCGCGGGCGACTTCAAGCGAGAGATCTTTGAGAACTTCGATGCGCTTCCCGCCGATTTGAAACGAACGGCCCAGCCCGCAGGCGATGAGTTGAGCAGTTGGTTCCATCCCCGTGTCTGTAGCCGAAATCTCCCGCCTTGCCAACAAACACCCCGGGCCCTTCACCACCGTCCGGCAAAAAAATTCCACCTTTGGCTGGCATTCCGCCGACAACCGGGTAAATTTTCCGTCCTATGGCAAACCAACACGTCACCGAACTGAACGATTCCAATTTCGATTCCTTTCTCACGGGTGCCGCGGGGCCGGTGCTGGTGGATTTCTTGGCGCCGGGGTGTGCCCCGTGCCGCCAGTTGACCCCCGTCGTCGAGGAAATCGCGGCGGAAAACGCCGGGAAATTTTCCATTGCCAAGGTCAATGTGGACGACTCCCCGGGCGTCTCGAGCCGCTTCGGTATCCGCAGCATCCCCACCCTCTTCTTCTTCAAGGGTGGCGAAAAAAAGGACCAGACGATCGGGCTCACCGGAAAAGCGGAAATTGTCCGCCGCCTCGAGGCCATCGCCTAGCCTGCCTTTTTCCTGCGTGGGGCGGGGGCAAGGAGGTGCTCCGGGTTGAGTGCCCGCAGTGCGGGCGGGACAAACTGCCCGTCTTTGCGGATGAGCTTCCCATCGAAGAAAATGTCGCCGCCGCCGAATTCCGGGCGCTGGATACAGACCAGATCCCAGTGGATGCGGCTTGTATTGCCATTGCCGGCGACCTCGTAGGCCTGGCCGGGGGTGAAGTGGAACGACCCGGCGATTTTTTCGTCGAAGAGGATGTCGCGCATCGGGTTGTGGATGAGGGGATTGAAGCCGAGGGCGAATTCGCCGATGAAGCGGGCACCGGGATCGCTGTCGAGGATTTCGTTGAGGCGGCCGGGGTGGTTGGCGGAGGCGGCGACGATTTTTCCCCTGTGGAATTCGAGGCGGACGCTGTCGAAGGGCGTGCCCTGGTAGATGGTGGGGGTGTTGAAGGTCACATGGCCCTCGACCGAGGTTTTGACCGGGCACGAAAAGACCTCGCCATCCGGGATGTTGTGGGCACCGCCACAGGCGACGGCCCCGATTCCGCGGATCGAAAACCGCAGATCCGTGCCGGGACCGGCGATGTGGACCCTGTCGGTCCGCTCCATGAGGCGCTTGAGCGCGACCATGCCGGAGGCCATGCGCCCGTGGTCAAATGTGCAGACCTTGAAGAAAAAATCCTCGAAAGCCTCCGTGCTCATCGCGGCCTGCTGCGCCATGGCCGGCGTCGGCCACCGAAGCACGACCCACTTTGTGTGGTTGATGCGGCGGTCGAGCACCGGGCGCATCCATCCGG
>CAZGNH010000473.1:0-4410 GCA_964527025.1 uncultured Chthoniobacterales bacterium
CCGTCAGTGTGTTGTCAACCCCGGCCCGTTCATGGCGTGCCGGAGGTCTCCGGCGATTGACGGCGGCCCGGCCTTGCCCGCCAAATCAAATGGTTTGGGGGCTCCCGCGCATTGCAACTCCCATTCCGCATCGCGGGCGGCGCCCGCGCGATGCTTGACTCCCCTCCCCCGTCGGGCGGAAACTTGCCGCATGAGCCGGACCCCACCCGCAGAGCACGGAGCACGGAAGCTTTCGCCGCGCACACTACTCCCCCGTGTGCTCAATTTGCTTCTCTGGTTGGGGCTCTGCGGGCTGGCCGGCACGGGGCTGCTGCTGGCATGGCGGTTGCCGCCCAGCTCACGGGGCGGACACGGCCTCGAACTGTTTGGTTTGGGCCGGCACGATTGGGGGGATGTTCACACATGGGTCGCATATTTTTTTATCGCCATGATTCTGGCACACCTTGCCTTGCACTGGCGGTGGCTGTGGCAGATTGCCGCCCGGAAGCGCCCGTGGCCGGTGCTTGCCGGGTTCGGGCTCGGGCTGGCGGTGATGGTCGTGCTGCTTTTTGCCCCGGTCTCCAAACGCGATGGGGGGCGGGGCGGGGCCGCTCGCGCCGAACGGGTCCAATGAGAAGGAGGCATTCCCTGCACCCTGCGCGCGGAGGAGTTACGGCCCGCGTATTGACAGATCGTGAAGCAGGAGATATTGGCAGGCAGCCATGAGAAACTCCCGCATGTGCCGGTCCCGGTCCTCCCTTTGGCCGCCACTTTCCACGTGCGCCCTCCCCGAACCAAACCACAAAACAAAAACAACCAACCAAATCATGAAATCCATCGCCTGCTCGATTGCCTTGTTTGCCACCGCCACCGCATCCGCCACGGCCGCCACCATCCAGGTCGACCCCGACCTCCACGACTACAAACCGGTCAGCGGCGTTTCGGGTAACCTCAACTCCATCGGCTCCGACACGCTCAACAACCTCCTGACCCTCTGGGCCGAGGGGTTCAAGGCCATCTATCCCAACGTGAACATCCAGATCGAGGGCAAGGGATCCTCTACGGCACCCCCGGCCCTCATCGAAGGCACCGCCCAGCTCGGCCCCATGAGCCGCTCGATGAAGGCAACCGAGATCGATGAGTTCGAGAAAAAATTCGGTTACAAGCCGGCCGAGGTGCGTGTCGCCATCGATGCCCTTGCGGTCTACGTGAACAAAGACAACCCCATCGAGGGCCTCACCATGCGGCAGCTTGACTCGATTTTTTCGAGCACGCTCAAGCGCGGCGGCGAAAACATCACGACATGGGGCGAAGCGGGGCTGGAGGGTCCGTGGGCCGGACGCGCCATCTCGATCTACGGCCGCAACAGCGCCTCGGGCACCTACGGGTTCTTCAAAGACGAGGCCCTGCGCGGCGGGGATTACAAACCGACGGTCAAGGAGCAACCGGGATCTTCGGCGGTTGTCCAGGGGGTCGGCAGCGACCTCGGAGGCATCGGGTATTCGGGCATCGGCTACCGCACATCGGAGGTCAAGATCGTGCCGCTGGGCGGGACGGAGGGGGAATTCGTCGGGTGCACGCCCGAAGCCTGCCTTGACGGATCCTACCCGCTGGCCCGCTACCTCTATATTTACGTGAACAAGAAGCCCGGCGAGGACATGGATCTTCTCACCAAGGAGTTCCTGCGCTATGTGGTTTCCAAGCAGGGACAGGAGGTGGTCGTCAAAGACGGCTATTTCCCGATGCCCGCCCCCATCGCGGCCGAGGTCGAGGAACAGCTCGCAGGAAGGTGACCGGCCAGAAATCCGGCCACAAATCCGGTGACAAACCGGGGATCTTCCGCTAGATTGTCCCGTGGTCGCAACACCCTGTGTCCCATGGCGCGATTAGCTCAGTGGTAGAGCGCCTGCTTCACACGCAGGAAGTCGCAGGTTCGAACCCTGCATCGCGCACGGGGCCTGCACGCACAGCCGCATGTCGGGCCTTGCCCGGGAGCACGGAGCAAACAATGGTCATTTTTTCATGCTTTCGACTTTGATGCGTTGGGTGGTGCCGCTGGTTTGTGCGGTGGCCGGGGTTGCGCATGCGTCCGGCGGTCATGCGGATTCCGGCCCGGCTCCAAGCTTTCCCGAAGAGGTGGTTGTGCACGGAGAATCTCTGGTTTTGAACGGGACCGCTGAGCGCTCGGCCCTTGGGTTCGGCGTCTATGCCGTGGGGTTGTTTCTTGCATCCCCCTCAACCGATGCAAACCACATCATGACGGTTGACCCCTCACCGAAGCGCCTGCGCATCGTGACCCTCCGGGATCTGGGTGAAACCCGGTTCGCTGGAGCCGTCCAGGTGAGTATCGACAAAAATTTTTCGGCCGATGAGCGTGTCCTCTATGCGGAAGAGATCGGGCGCTTTCTGGATTGTTTCCGCCGGGGAGGGGCACTGCCGAAGGGGACCGAAGCGCTCATTGACTTTGTGCCGGGCACGGGCATGGTCATCACACTGGATGGATCGCGGCTGGCGGTGATCCCGGGCCATGCATTTTACCATGCGATCCTGCGCCTCTGGATCGGCACACCCCTCCAGCCGTCCATAAAAAAGGGCCTGCTTCGCGGCGGCTCGTGACGCGGGGCGCGAGTTCGTTTGACACAGCGCGCCGCGCGGGAGTATGCCCAAGCCATGACGTTTTGCCGCCCCGCCCTGTGCCTTGTGGCCGTGGCCGTACTGCTGGCAGGATGCGCCCCGTACTCGAAAGTCGGAACCCGCTCGAATGTCGCCGCGGTGGCGGTCACCGCCGACCAGCGCGCCCTCGCCACCGCCCAGAAGCAGATCGCGCGTGATCCGCTCAAACAGCTCGGCCTCTACCTCGATGCCGCCGATTCCGCGCGGCGCGCCCTGCGCGCCAACCCACGGAGCGCCCTCGAGCGCAGCAATTACAATTTCGCCGTGGCGCGCATCGTCGAGCTCATCGAGGAGCACCGGCTCACCCCGTGGGACAAGCCGCTTGTCTGCCCGTCGCCCGCCGGTGGCACATGGTCCTTCAGCCTCACCCCTCCATTCAAAAACCCCGAATACCACCCGTCAAATTTCCGCATCCACCCGACGGACCGCCTCACCCTGCGCGGCCGGCTCGTCGGCGAGCGCATCACCCCGACCGGGATCGGCGCGCCGACAATCGTCATCGGCAGGGATCTCGACTACACCCGTATTGATCCATTCGCCAAGGGAAGGGAAATTTTTTACGGGCTGACGGCGGCCATCCGCTTTGACGGACGCCGCTGCGAGATGATCCTCCTTGATCCCCTCGAACACGAGTCGTTCACCCTCGAGGGAACCGCGCACCCGCTGGCGGCCGATTTCCAGGCGCCCCTTGCCATTGCGCTCGCCGAGATGGATCCGAGACGGTTCGAGCGCCGGGGGTCCCGGCGCCCGCAGGAGCTCATGCGCTCGGCGCGCCTCGCCCGCCTGCAACCCTACAACCCCTCGAAAATCCCCGTCCTCTTCATCCACGGCCTTGGCAACTCCCCCGCCACATGGGCCCCGGTCGTCAACTTCCTGCAAAGCGACCCGGTCATCCGCCAGCATTACCAGTTCTGGTCGTTCGCCTATCCGACCGGCCTCCCCTACCCGCTCGTCGCCGCCATCCTGCGCGACCAGCTCGATTCCATCGCCAAACACCACGCGGACCACAAAAAGCTCGTCGTTGTCGGACACAGCATGGGGGGCATGGTCAGCCGCCTGCTCATCACCGACAGCAACAACACAATCTGGGACACCTTTTTCGACAAGCCGCCGGAGGCGATCCCCTTCACCCCCGAGGCGCGAGACCTGATGACCCGCTCAATGATCTTCAAGGCGCGCCCGGATGTCTCGCGCGTCATTTTTGTTTCCGCGTCCCACCGGGGCAGCGACATGGCATCCGACTTCCTGGGGCGCCTTGGCGCGCGCATCATCGGAAATCCCTTTTCACGCGACCTGCTCGACCGCCATGTTTACGCATACATCCGCCCCGAGGCACGGGCCGGAGGCCGCTACCGTCTCCCCAACAGCGTCGAACTGCTCGATCCGCAAAACCGGTTCCTGACCACCGTCGACGGCATCCCCGCCAAGGCCGGCATCCCGTTTCATTCGCTCATCGGCGACCGCGGCAGGGGCGGCTCCCTCGACCGCACCCGCCCGGTCAGCAGCGACGGCATCGTGCCCTACTGGAGCAGCCACTTCGAGGGCGCCAAAAGCGAACGCATCATCCCAAGCGGCCACTGGAGCCACCTCCACCCCCTCGGCATGTCCGAAATCAAACGCATCCTCCTCGAACACATCCGCCAGCAACGCTGACGCCTCCAGGTGCGTATCCGGAAGTTGTAGGCGGTATTCCCATCGCGCCGGGACGTCGCGATCCACCCTTGGCCTGCGCGGAAAGGGCGAAGCCGGTGGATCGCG
>CAZGNH010000474.1:0-2767 GCA_964527025.1 uncultured Chthoniobacterales bacterium
CGGGGCCTCGCCCGCGACGGGCATCGGGCGTTCGACACGGATGAGCTGGGCCTGTGAGGTTTCGGTCGCTGTGGTGGCGGACGCAGGACCGCCAAGTCCCGCACGCCGCCGGTAATTGGCATATTTGGCCGTGGCATCCTTTGCGCGCTCCTCGCCGATGACGGGCAGCCTCGCGGCAACACGCAGGGTTTTCGGGGGTTCGAGGGTCAGGGTTCCCGGCCCGGCGGTTGTGGCATAGCTGCCGTAGGTGAGGGGGATGGCCGTGAACTGCATCCGCCCGTCATCGAGCCTTCGCACGTTGAGGAGGGCCGAAAGATCCAGCCGCCGTTGCAGTTCGAGATCCAGACCCGTCAGCAGCATGCGGTGCAGCATCGGAACGGCCTTCGCATCGGCTGTGAACACATGCTCGATCAGGCAGTTTGGATCGGCCTTGGCCTGTGCCAAAACCACCACCCCCGGGCTGAAATAGTCGGACTCCCCAAGCTCGTAGGAGTCCAAAATGGTGAAGTCGCCCACCACGTAGGGCACAAGCTCGGTGACCACCTTGTAGTTCCTGATGAAATTGCGCTGAAGATCCTCGTTCACGTGCGCAAGCTGCCGCGGAGTCATGCTCCCGTAGCGCTCCATCAGGGCCTCCGGCTTCAGGAACTCGCCGCGTGGCGCGTCGGTCAGCTCGAAGCGCTCCGGGGGATCCAGCTTGTCGAGTTTCGTGAGGATCGCATGGTTGGCGGGAGTCTCCGGGTGGCCGAACACGTAGAAGCTCCCCATCCACGCCCCGATGGCCAAACCGATGAGCAGGATGATGACAATGGTCCAGATGAAAAGGTCGGCCCCGCCGCCCCGCTTGGAACGCTCCCGCGCGGAGGCTTCGAGCAGCTCTTTTTTTCTGCCAAGTGGAGATCGGGACATGGATGGAAATATGCCGCAAGACTCAAAGAGGCTTCAGCCGCGCGTCACCCACGCGGCCGTTGCAACCGCCGGAATCCGGATTGGCCGGGATGTTCCCACACCCCGCCGCCAGCTTCCCGGCTCGCGCGGCAGATGCTCTTCTCATGCGCAAACCCATACGTTTGCCAATGCACGAAGTCAAGGCCCCGGCACCACCCGGCGCGCAGCAGGATGCATCAAACACCCCGCCAAAAACATCCCGGCGCCGGCGGCCGCGGCCACGGGCTCCTCCACGGCCGTATACACAAGAGCAAAGAGAGAAACCGCAAGGAAGAGCAGCGGCGTGAACGGATAGCCGGCACACCGGAAAGGCCGCGGCAAGCGCGGCTCCCGGACCCGCAGGACAAAGACCCCCAGGACCGTCAGGAACCCGCAGAGCAGCAGGGCGACCTGCGCGTAGATCAGGACGGTGTCGTAGGTTGCGCTTGCCATGTAGACAACAGCCAGCACGGTTTGAACCCCGAGCGCCCTCCGGGGCACCCCGGAGGGCGATGTCTTGCCGAACCATGCGAGCGCCGCATAGTCCTCCCCGACGGTTTGTGCCACCCGCGGACCGGCCCATGTCATTGCGCTGATGGACGCGACCAGGCCCAGACCGATCAAGACGGCCATTGTTTGTCCGCCGCGTTCCCCGAAAAGCGCCGAGGCCGCGATCTCCGCCACCTCGATGCGCCCCTCGTAGGCCTCCATCGGTGCGCTCGACAAAAACAGGGCATTGAGAGCCACGTAGAGGACGACCACAAAGCCCGTCGCCAGCATCAATGCCGCCGGCACGGTCTTCTGCGGCGTGCGCACCTCGCCAACCACATAGGCAGCCGCGTTCCAACCCGAGTACGAGTAAAGAACAAACATCAACGCCACTGCAAAAGAAGGAGTCAGGACAAGGCCCGCATCCCCGGCCGATGGTGCCGGCATGCCCTCCGAAAAGCCCCCGACAACCAATCCCGCCGCCAAAAATGCAAGAATCATCCCGACCTTCAAAATGGTAAACACAATCTGGAAGGTCCCGCTTGCCCTGACCGTCAGCGCGTGCGCGGCGGCAATGCCCAGCACGCACCCGAAGGACGCCCCGCGCGCCTCCAAGCCCGGCCATGCCGCCGCCAAATAATCCCCGAGCGCCATCGCAGCAAGGGCGATCGGAGCGGCAAACCCCACGGCGAAGGAGACAAACCCTCCGGCAAACCCGAGGCACGGATGATAAATTCTTCCCAGAAAATGGTATTCACCTCCGGAACGCGGAAGGGCCGCCGCGAGTTCCGCATAGGCCAGCGCCCCGCAAAAAGCCACCACCCCGCCAAGACCCCACAGACACACAATGACAAACGCCGACGGCAAAGGCCCCACTTGGAACCCAAGGCTTGTGAAGACCCCCGTCCCCACCATGTTTGCCACCACAAGGGCCGCGCACGCCCACAACCCGACCTTCTGCGGTCCCAACCGCACCGCGGACTTCATTCCTTCCCGATGTCCTCGTCCCAAAGATCCGGATGCGCCGCGATGAATTCCCTCATCATCGCCAGACACTCGCCGTCATCAAGCACCTCGACTTCGATCCCGTGCGAACGCAGCCAATCCTCCTGCCCCATGAATGTCCGGTTTTCCCCCACCACCACCCGCGGAATCCGGTACAGCAAAATCGTGCCGCTGCACATCGGACACGGAGAAAGCGTCGTATAAAGAGTGCATTCCCGGTACACCGCCGCCGTCCGCCGCCCCGCATCCCGGATCGCGCTCATCTCCCCGTGCAAAATCGGATCCCCGCTCTGCACCCGCATGTTGTGCCCGCGGCCGATAATCTTTCCCCCATGCACAAGCACCG
>CAZGNH010000475.1:0-6038 GCA_964527025.1 uncultured Chthoniobacterales bacterium
GGGTGGCGGCGGCCCCTCGAGTCCCCCGAAGAAGGCCCTCAAATACAGGCCCGAGCCTCCCACAAGAACGGGAACCTTCCCGCGGGAGAGGATCTCCCCGACCGCCGCCTCCGCCATGCGCGCATACCGCGCGGCATCAAACCCCTCCGCCGGATCCACGCACCCGTAAAGATGGTGGAGAACCCGCCCGCACAGGTCGGCACCGGGCTGGGAGGTCAGCAGGGCCATTCCCCGGTAAATCTGGAAGGCATCGGCACAAACGATTTCGCCGCCGATCCGGAGGGCCAGATCGACGGCGAAAACGCTTTTTCCCGCGCCGGTGGGACCGGCGACGACGATGGTTTTATTGTTCAGGCTGCGCGGAACGGTCCGTGCGGCGCTCCTCGGGGGCCTTGGCCCCGCTCACAAGGAGTTTGCGCCCCATGTATTCCTTGTCGTGCAGTTCATCGACGGCCCTTTTCGCCTCCTCGATCGTCTGCATCTGGACAAAAGCGAATCCCTTTGAGCGTTGCGTGTGGCGGTTGGAGACAATCTCGACTTCGGCGACCGTCCCCACTCCGCTGAAAAGCTCGTGCAGGTCGCTCTCCACCGCATCGAAGGAAAGATTGCCCACATACAGCCGCGGCGAAGTCACTTCGACCGCCTCCGGCGGACGCTGGCTGCGGCGCTCACCCCGCGGCTCGCGCTCGTTGCGCGGTTCGCGCTGGCCGGACGTCCGCCCGGCGGAGGAAGACCGCCGCTCCGGAGCGGGCGCCCCGGAGGGCTTGTCCGAAAAGAACGAGGCGATTTTCTGCCAGAGTGTTTTGGGTTTGCGTGCGGGTTGGTTGCGGGGTCCGGAGTCTCCGGACCCTTGGCGGCGGCGCGGACTGCGGCGCCTCGACGAACTTGGTGTGTAGTCTGATGGCATGAGTTTTGTAGGTTGTGCGGCGTGGGCCTTGGGCGGATGTTCGATCCTTCGGGCCGCGCTTCCGCCGCGTTTTGGTGACCAAGCAATGCATCCACCGAACAGCCGCAGGACACGGGGCATCCCCGTATCTCCTTGGGCCAAAGCATCCAACAGTCACTTTCCATTGTTCCCGGAAAGGGATGTGTTTGAGCATGTTCGTTGTGTCGGCTTGGATTAAGCGGTCACCATGCCCTGTTCGCGGCCTTTTGCAACTGAAATCTGCAATTGATGTCTTGATATTTTCCCGCCCGGAATTACTGTTTGCGCACCCCCGCCCGACAACTTCATTGACTGCCATGATCACAAAGAAAAATCCACCGACCGGAGCCCTGATCGCCGAAGGAAAAACCAAAGTGATCCGCGCCGTTGCCAAGAAGCCCTCGATGGCCCTGATATGTTCCAAGGACGACATCACGGCGGGCGACGGGGCGAAGCATGATTTGATCGAGGGCAAGGCGGCGCACGCGACCCGCACCACATGCAATGTGTTTCGTTTGCTCGGGGAGTGCGGACTTCCGGTTGCTTTCGAGGAGCAGGTGGATGCAACGGTCTTTCTTGCGCCAAGATGCCGGATGCTGCCTTACGAGGTGGTGATCCGCCGCGAAGCGCACGGCTCGTTTCTCAAACGCATGCCCGGACTGCCCAAGGGGCACCTCTTCCCGCAGCTCCTCGTCGAATTTTTCCTCAAAACCAGCGGCAAAACGTGGAAACGCAACCCCCTCCTCTGCGACGACCCCCTCATGCTCCACAACCCCGCCGGGCACACCATCTCCCTCTTTGAGCCCTCGAAACCCATCGCCGGACAGGCCCCCTTCCTCGTCCTCAAAGAAGCCGATGTCTTTTCATCAGCCGGCGAATCCAAATTTTTCCCGCAGATGGAACGCATCGCCCGGCAGACGTTCCTCGCTCTCGAGAAGGCATGGCAGATCGAAGGACGCACGCTCGTTGACTGCAAGATCGAGTTCGGCCTCGCCAAGGACGGAAGGCTGCTGCTGGCCGACGTGATCGACAACGATTCGTGGAGAGTCATCGAGGAGGGCTCCTACATCGACAAACAGGTCTACCGAGACGGCGGCGCCCTCGACGAAGTCGCCGAAAAATACCGCCGCGTCGCCAACCTTACCGACCGCTTCCGCATTCCCGCCCAACAGGTCATCATCTGGCGCGGATCCGACAAGGACGACGTCCGCCCCATCCAAAAAGCGCTCAATGCGTTGAGCGGCGGATCCCCCGGAACGGGCGGTGCACCCCCACTGCGCGTCGTCGTCCCGACCTGCTCGATCCACAAAGAACCCGTCCGCGGCCTCAACGACCTCCACCGGCTCGTCCAACAAATCCCCGACTCCGTCATCATCGCCATGGTCGGGCGCTCAAACGGCGCCGGCCCCACCCTCTCCGCCGCGACCACCGTTCCGGTCATCACCATCCCCGCAAGCTACAGGGAATTTCCCGACGACGTCTGGTCCTCCCTCCGCGTCCCCTCGAACGTCCCCGTCGCCACCATCCTCGAACCCGCCAACGCCGCCCTCGCCGCCATCGAGATCCTCGCCCTCCGCAACCCAAAATTCCACATGGTCCTCCGCGAACAACTCGAAGAGCGCCTCATCAACACCGTGCCACTCCAAGCCGGGGACCGGCGATAGCGCACGGTGAACCGGCACAATCTGCCGGCCCCGCTCAGCTTCCGGGTTTGACGGCGGGGATCGACGCGAGGTCCGGCGGGATGTCGCCGGCGGCAAAGGTTTCGGGGGTCATCTGAACGAGGGAGACAAACGGGCATCCGAAGTCTGGGAAGGTGCCGGGGGTGCCGCGGTTGACGATTGCTCCGGCGGCGGAGACGATTCCGCCGTGCTGCCGCACAATCGCGATGGTCTCCATGAGACGTCCGCCCCGGGTGACAACATCTTCGGCCACAAGGAAGCGTTCGCCCGGCGCGATCGAGAACCCCCGTCGCAGGACAAGGGATCCGGCGGCGTCCTTTTCCACGAAAATATGGCGTTTGGCAAGGTGACGGGCGACCTCCTGACCGACAATGATTCCGCCGACGGCCGGGGAAACAACCGTTTGGGCGGGGAAACCGGCGAGCCGGTCGGCCAGCAGTCCGCAAATTTTTGAAGCCAGGGCCGCGTCTTGGAGGAGGAGCGCGCACTGGAAGAACTCGCGGCTGTGGAGGCCCGAGCGGAGGATGAAGTGGCCTTGAAGCAGGGCACCGCTGGAACGGAAGGCTTCAAGCACCTCGTCACCGGGATCTTGGAGGGCATCAGGCATGGTCCGAGGGCCAGATGAAGGCGATGCCGCGCTGTTGACGGTCGAGGAATTCGTCGGCGAGGGCCGCATAGGCGCGGGCGCCGGCCCCATGCGGGTCGTGATCGAAAATGGTGCGCCCATGGCTTGGAGCTTCGCCGAGGCGGACGCTGCGCGGAATCTGGACATCGAAGACCACATTGCCGAAGTGGCGCCGCACCTCCTCGACGACCGCGGGGTTCAGGTTTGTGCGGCTGTCAAACATGGTCATGACAAGCCCGCAGATCCCGAGGCCGGGGTTGACGCCCGCGCGGCGGATCTCCTCCATGACCTGCATGAGGAGGCTGAGGCCTTCGAGAGAGTAGTACTCGCACTGGATGGGGATGAGGACCTCGTCGGCGGCGGCCAGGGCGTTGGACATCCAGATGCCAAGCGAGGGCGGGCAGTCGAGAAAGAGGAAGTCGTGGGTGTTGTTTCGGGCAAGGGGTTCGAGGGCGCGGCGCAATTGGAGCAGGTGTTCGTCCATGCGGGCGACTTCGATTTCCGCGCCGGCCATCGCGAGATTGGCGGGGATGAGGTCGAGGTTTTCGTGGGAGGTGGGCTGCACAAGGTCGCGCGCGGCGCATTGCCCGATGAGAGCATGGTAGAGGCTGTGTGCACCGGGGTCCGCCATGCCCATGGCACTGGTGGCATTGCCCTGCGGATCGATGTCCGCCAGCAGGATGCGCCGGCCCTTTGCCGCAAGGCCGGCGCAGAGATTGACCGCGGTGGTCGTCTTCCCGACCCCGCCTTTTTGGTTGGTGATGGCGATGGTTTTCACGCGTCGTCGGAGGCCTGTCGGGGTGAAGTGGCTGCCCGGCATGGATTCGAACCATGAAAAACGGCTCCAAAGGCCGCTGTGTTACCGTTACACCACCGGGCAGTGGATTTGCGGTCCCCGCTCCCATCTCCGTAACCCGCGGCCCGCGGCTTCGCAACGCTTTTCCAACCGCCGATATCAAGGAAGAGGGTGGTGATCGTGGTTGCGGGCATGGGCTTCTGGTATCCCGCACCGGGCCATTCCGCAAGTCCGGGGGTTGGATTTTGTGTTTGTCATGTGCCATGGGCTCGTCAAACATGCCCTCGCTTCGGGGGCGGCCTGCCCTCCCGGAGGGAAGAGCCAGCTCAGGATGCCCAAACCAAAAATCAAACGCCCCGCGGAGGAAATTATGAACCCGGTCGAGGAAAAACTCGGCTACAAGTTTCGCAATGGTCTTCTCCTGGCCGAGGCTCTCACCCACCCAAGCATCTCACTCGAACGCAAGGACTACCCCTTCGACAACCAACGCCTCGAATTCCTCGGAGACGCCGTCATCCAGCTTGTCGTGACCGACCACCTCTACCGCATGTTCCCGGATTTTTGCGAGGGGAGGCTCACCAAGCTGCGCACGCGTCTCGTGTCGCGCCCGGCCCTGCGCACACTGGCCGCAAAGCTCGGATTGGGCGCCTGCCTGATGATGGGCCGGGGTGAGGAATCCAGCGGGGGGCGCGAGCGGGCTTCGACGCTGGCCGATGCATTCGAAAGCCTCGTGGGCGCCATTTACCTCGACGGGGGCTTCGACGCGGCACGCTTTTTCGTTCTCAAGGTGACCGACGACCAATTTGGGGCGATGGAGGGCGATCCCGGCGAGGTGAATCCCAAAGGCATTTTACAGGAGGAACTGCAGGCGATCGTGCCCGTTGCCCCCGTCTACGATATCATCGAAGCCGCGGGCCCCGCCCACTCGAAGATTTTCTCCTGCCGGGTGACATGGAACGGGCACGAGTTGGGGCGCGGACGGGGTCTCAGCAAAAAGCAGGCGCAGGTTGCGGCCGCGACCGATGCCATGCAGCGCAGGGACTGGGACAAACCCGTGCCCGTGACTCCAACAAACAGAGAGGCGGGTGCGCGATGATTTATCCGGTGACCCTTGCGCAGGCGGGGCTTGCAGCGGGCCTGCTTCTCGCGGGCGCCCATGCCCTTGCCCTGTGGAAGAGCGAAGGATCCCGCCGCTTTCTTGAAAATTTCCCGCGTTCTCGTCCGCTGGGTGTGCTTTTGCTGGGCTTGGCGGCGGTCTGGAGTTTCCTGCTCGTGTGGGGAATGGATTTGGGGGAGTTTGCGTCGATGCGGGGGGCTATGTTGGCGGCGATTGCCGTCGGGGCTGTCCTGGCGGCCGTTTACGTGCCGGAATTTCTTGCAGTGAGGGCTCTGGGAATGCTCGCTTTGCTGGCTGCCGAGCCGCTGCTCGGGGCGGCCGCGATGCGCCCGGAACTTTCGCGCCTGCTCGTTGTCGTGCTGGCCTACCTGTGGGTGGTGGCCGGGCTTTTCTGGGTGGGCATGCCGTTTCTGCTTCGCGACCAGATCCAGTGGGTGCTTGCGGTCCCCGGGCGCCTTCCGGCGGCCGCATGGGCCGGTCTCGCCTATGGCGCACTCCTCCTGGTCTGCTCCCTGGCATTCTGGTTGTGAATCTCCCCGTGCGTGCCATGTTCAAACTCCGCAACCGCGTCATCTGCCCGTCCGCCAACCACCCGATTCCATGAACAACGCATTCCAAAGCTCCATCGACACCTCCGTGCCCGGTCTCAAGGCCCTCATCCTCAACCACCTCACCTTCAGCCTCGCAAGGGACACCCAGACCGCGACCAAACGCGACTGGTGGCTGGCCACTTGCAAGGCCGCACAATCCCTCATTGTCGAGAGGATGATGGCGACGCTCGCGGCCCACTATGAGGGCAATGTCCGGCGCCTGTATTACCTCTCGCTCGAGTTTTTGATGGGGCGCCTGCTCTCGAACACCCTCTACAGCGCCGGCATCCACGACCAGATGGC
>CAZGNH010000476.1:0-1877 GCA_964527025.1 uncultured Chthoniobacterales bacterium
CCGTTGCGGGCGAGGCGGGTGGGCAGGACGCAGTCGGACATATCGATGCCGCGGGCGACCATTTCGAGCATCTGGGGGGGGGGGCCAAGCCCCATCGCATAGCGCGCCCGCCCGGCGGGCAAATGCGGTTCGCACACCTCGACCGCCGCCATCATTTCCGCCTCGGGCTCGCCGACACTCACTCCACCCACCGCATACCCGTCAAACCCCATCGCCGCGATCTCCCGCGCCGCCCGCTCGCGCAAATCCGCATGGCCCGAGCCCTGCGCGATCCCGAAAACCAGCGGGCGGTCGCCGCCCGCGTTGTCGCGCCACCATGCGATCGAGCGCGCGGCCCACCGGAGCGTCAAATCAAGGCTGCGGGCCGCATCCCCGTGCGTGCAGGGGTGCGGGGGGCATTCGTCGAAGGCCATCACGACATCCGCGTCCAGATCCCGCTGGATTTCCATCGAGCGCTCCGGGCCGATGAAGGTCGGCGTGCCGTCCACATGGTTTTGGAAATGGACGCCGTCGGGGGTGACCTTCCGCAGGCGCGCCAGAGAAAAGACCTGGAAGCCGCCGCTGTCGGTGAGGATCGGGCGCTCCCATGCGGCGAAGCGGTGGAGGCCGCCGAGGCGCGCAATGAGTTTTTCGCCGGGCCGCACGTGCAGGTGGTACGTGTTGCCGAGGATGATTTCCGCCCCCATCTCACGGAGCTCGCGCGGGCTGACGGCTTTGACCGATCCCTGAGTGCCCACGGGCATGAAGACCGGCGTGGCGACCGGTCCCCGGCGCGTGTGCAGAATCCCCGCGCGCGCGCACGACGATCCGTCGGTCGCCGCCAACTCAAAAGGCCCGCCGCTCACTCCAGCGCCCAAACCGTGCGGCCCCCGACAAGGGTCCGCACCGCCCTCCCCCTGAACCCCACCCCGTGGAACGGCGTGTTCCGCGACAGCGAGAGCGACAGCTCACGGTCAAACACCCACTCGAGGTCCGGATCGATGATCGTCACGTCGCCGGGCGCGCCCGGAGAGAGGGTTCCCCGGTCCAGCTTGAGGAGCCGCGCGGGGTTGGCCGTGAAGCAGGCGATGAGGCGTTCGATGGACAGCACGCGGTGGCGGTGGACGAGCAGATCAAGGAAAGCGGCCAATTCGGTTTCCAGACCGGTGATGCCGAAGGGCGCGTGATCGAGCTCGACCTCTTTCTCGTAGTAGGCGTGCGGCGCATGGTCGCTGCACAGGATGTCGAGGGTGCCGTCCGCTATGCCCTCGAGGAGCGCCCCGACATCCCGGTCGCTGCGCAGCGGGGGATTCATCTTGAAATTGGCGTCGAAGGCCGCAAGGCGCTCGTCGGTGAACCAGACGTGGTGGGGGCACACTTCACCGGAGACCGGCACCCCGCGGGCTTTCGCCTCCCGCAGCAAACGCACACTGCCGCACGCGCTCACATGCTGGCAGTGAATGGACGCATCACACAGCTCCGCCAGCAGGATGTTCCGCGCAACAATCAACTCCTCCCCCACGCGCGGCCAGCCCGGCAACCCCAGACGCAAACTCCACTCTCCCTCGTGCATCACCGCCCCGGAAGTCAAACTCTCGTCCTGACAGTGGTCCATCACCGGCAACCCGAACATCCGCGCATACTCCACCGCACGCCGCATCACCTCGTGGTTCTGCACGCAGCGGCCGTCGTCGGTGATCGCCACGATTCCCGCGGCGACCATCGACCCGTAGGGAGCCAGCTCCGCGCCCGCGAGACCCTTCGTGATGGCGCCGGTGGTGAAGACGTTGACCCGGGCCGAGGCGGCTGCCTCCTCGCGGATGAGGGCGATGGTGCCGGCGTTGTCGGCGGGGGGGGGGGGGGTGGGGGGGGCGGGAAAGCCCCGGGAATCCCCCCCC
>CAZGNH010000477.1:0-4022 GCA_964527025.1 uncultured Chthoniobacterales bacterium
AGCCGATGCGGCCGCCGCCCTGCAACGAGCCCTCGCCGCCGATCCCGGCCACACCCCCTCCCGCGATCTCCTGCGCCGTATCCGCCCGCGGGATTGACACCGCAAAATTTTCCCGTGCGCGGCTGCCCGGTTGCTGTAAATTATAAAAACCATGGTCAAAAAACTTCTCCACACCCGCTACCGGGTCCACGACTTGGAAAAAACCGTCCACTTTTACAAAACCGTCCTTGGTCTTGAAGAGGTGAGGCGCTCGACCAGCGGTCGCGGCTCCCAGCTTGTTTTCTTCAAAGCTCCCGGCAGCGAGGAACTCATCGAAATCTGCAAATACGACGCAAGCGGGCCCGTGCAGGTCGGCCCCGACCTCACACATCTGGCATTCGAGGTCGGGGATTTGGAGGCCTTTGCCGCGCATGCCGAAAAGCACGGGTATCCCCTCTCCGACGGCCCGCATGCCTCCTCCTCGGGCTCGGTCATCGCCTTCATCGACGCCCCGGAAGGCTACGAAATCGAGCTCATCCAGCCCGGAAGGGACTGATCCGAATGGTGAATTGCTATTTGATTGCGGACGGGGATTGACTCAAAGAGTCCAGAATATCCCGTGCGTAGGGGTTTCCCTCATCTGCCATTTCGCGGATGAACTGGAGGGCCATGGTGCGGACTTTTTGGCCGGGATGTTGGAGGGCGAGTTGTGCCACGGGCGGCGTAAGAAAGCGTTCAAGCATGGCAGCGGCTTCTTCTTCCGGGGCACCCGGCAATTTTTCGAGGTATTCCCTCTCGGCCTTGGCCTCCAAAAAAGCGATATCCTGCGTGTCTTTGTCCCGCCCGGTCTCCTGCTTCGTAACAAGCAAATCAATCACGTCGGGAAGCCGGGTTCCGTCGTCCAGCCGTGTGGCCCGGCTCCAAACCTCTTCAAATTCCTCCATGGGCAATTCATTCGGAGCACGGAAAATATCCAGTGGCTGGGATGCTCCCATCGCGCGGAATACGCCATCCCTCTCAATTACACTGTTGAACCGGTCTTCCGGTATTTCCTGCCAGGCCCCAATTTCGATAAAGCGCAATTCCGGAAACGCATCCTTGAGGGAATAAACAGCCTTGCTCCACGCATCAATTGGGAGGGATGGGTCAAGCCATATATCTGCATCAAAGGTTGGACGCGAGTGGCCGTGTGAAATTACGGCCAAGCCACCAAGCATCACGACCCGATGCTCTGTGGCAAGGGTTGCGGTCAGTTTTGGTGTGGTAATTTGATTCCCCATTGCTCTGCGGTCTCCTTGATGCGATCCGATATCCAAATGGCATCCGCAACCGAGCGCACACCGCCTGGCAACCAGGGCTCGGAATTATCCGGGATCGGCTTGAGACCCAGCTCGGCCCGGGATTTGCGACCCTGCCGACGGCGGATCCATGCCCGCGATTGCTCCATGGAATAGAGCCATTTTGCGCGCTCAACATTGGGACGATACTGCTTCATGGTTGCCTGACATTACCGCAGGAAGAGCCCGCTTCCAAGACGAAAGCCCGGCTCTTCCCACACCCTGCCTTCACCGACGCGCCGGAGGGCTGCAAAATCTTGCGCATCCAGCCCGGGAGAGACTGACCCGAATGGCATGAACTCAAGGGGAATTTGGGATGCCGGGTGGGTGCCGGCATTCCTGCGGGACGGTCCTCAACGCGAAATACTGCGCCCGTATTTTTCGTATGCCGACAAATGCGCCCGGACAACGGCCTCCGGGTCGGTGCGGTATTGTTGCATCGTGATCCCCGCCTCGCGCGCGGCGGGCAGGAAGTTGTGGAGGCAGACCGGAACGCGGTCGGGCAGGCGGCCGTCGAGGACGGCTTGGACTCTTTGGCGGGAATTCATAGAGCGGGTTGTGGGCGGTTGGTGGCCGGAGCCGGCAGGGTGGGTTGGTGCTGATACGAGGGATCCTTTTCCTGGCGGGCCTGGATGGCGGCGATTTCCTTCCAGACAGCCGCCAACCCGTGCGGACAGGGCGGCAGGTCGTGGCGGATCAGCGCGTGGAGGCGCCTGAGATTGTAGCACGGCACTGCGGCATACATGTGGTGCTCGGTGTGATAATTCATCTGCCAGTAAAGAAAACGCACCAGCGGGTTGAGCGTGAATGTGCGGCAGCAGAGGCGGAAGTCGGGCACGAAATCCTGCAGGCCGATGTGCTGCGTGTTGTTGAAAAGAAAAAAAAGCCAGCCGCCATAAAACGGGGCCAGCGTCACAAGCACCGGCACGATCCACTGGCCGGCCGCCAGCGATACGGCCACGATCAGCCCGTGGCCCGCCAGCAGCGTGCGGGCCCACCGGACGGGAACCCTCCGGCCCTTGGTATCCCCCTCGGGATATAGCGTGAGTTCCCACCCGCCCTCGAACCGCCCCCGCGCGATCCGGACCGTCGTTTTCAGTGCCCGCCAAGCCGCCGCCGGGTCCACGAATCCGGTCAGCAGAAAATGCCGGATCATCAGGCGGACCGGCAGGACCACTTCAAGGTCGTCCGGAGGATGCAGGGTGTACCGGTGGTGGCGGGTGTGGCTGGACTGGAATGTCTCGTGGTTGATCCAACCCAGAAAGGCGAGCACATGACAGAAGAACCGGTTGAGCCACTTCGTCTTGAACACGGTGCCATGACCGAGTTCGTGGACCCCGTTGATCAGGAACGCCGTCACCATGCCGTGCAGGAACACGAGAGCGACGGTGGCCGGCCACGGCCAGTGCCGGAAGGAATAATATGCCGCGATACCGGTCGCCGCAAGGATGCCGAGGTAACCGAGTGTTTGCACCGCGCCGCGCACATCGCTCTTCACATGGAGCGCCTTGAATTCGTCCTTCGGGATCGGCGTGCGATACCAGTCGATCACCGGCGTCTTGCGCTCCTTGACCGTGAACTCGGCCAGCGATTCGGGCTCGGGGCCCAGCTTTTCAGGGACCTGCATGCGGGCAGGATTCCACGAACGGGCAGAGATTGCTTTCAATCCAATTGCACAATACAAAAATGAACATGCCCGCCACCCGCAAGCTTTTCTCGGTGAGCCGGATCGTCATGCGCCCGAAATCGCGGGTGCTGCGCGGCCTGATCGAACTCGGGCGCTATAACATTGCATCGGCAAAACCCGCCCTGCCCGTTCACAGTCACCGCAACGCCCTCGAGATCTGCTTCCTCGTCCGCGGACGCCAGACATACCGGGTCGGGCCCGATTTTTTCTCGTTGCGGGGAGGCGACCTCTTCCTGACGTTTCCGGACGAGACCCACAGCACCGGCGGACTCCCCGAAGAGAAGGGCATTCTTTACTGGATGCTGTTGGCTGTGCCGCGGCGGGGACATCCATTTCTCGGACTCCCTCCAAGCGAGGCCGGAGTCTTGATCCGTGCCCTCACGGGCATCGGGAAGCGCCATTTCCGCGGGTCATGGAAAATCAAGGAACACCTGGACGCCTTCACCGTGCTCCACCACGAGACGAAGAATCCTCTCCGCGCCTGCGCGATGGCCAACCGGGCGGTGGCGTTCCTGCTCGAAGTCATCGCCTGCGGCAGGGCCTCGCCGCCGCCGGAGCGCCCGCTGGGACCGGTCATCGAATTCATCCACAACCACCTCGGCGACGCCCCCCGTATTCCTGAACTGGCCGAACGGGCCGGGCTCTCTCAGGCCAGATTCAAAGTGCGCTTCAAAGAGGAAACCGGCGTGCCACCCGGTGAATTCGTTCAACGGGCGCGGATCGACGAAGCCCGCCGCAAACTGGCGTCCGGAAACGAACCGGTCACCCGCATCGCCTTCGACCTTGGATTCAACAGCTCGCAATACTTCGCCACCGTCTTCAAACGCTACACCGGGCTCTCCCCCAGCGATGTGATGGGACGGGGGCCTTCCCCCTGAAGACCACTGCGTGGCAGGGGGAACTGGCTTTTGGGGGGGTCAGACCCGAATGGCGCTAAGTTAAGAAACCAGCGGCTCGTAATCGTAATCGTGTTCGTAATCGTAATCTTCTCGGCATCATTCGATTACGATTAAGATTAG
>CAZGNH010000478.1:0-4089 GCA_964527025.1 uncultured Chthoniobacterales bacterium
GAGATTTTCGTAATCTGCAGTTATTTTTTTGACCCGATTGGTAACGGGGCCAACGAGTCATCCCCGGCATGCGGGCCCGGAATCAAACTTCACGTCGAATCCAGTACGCCCCCAACAATTACCAGCATGCCACAACCTGCGGACCACGTCAACCACTTTCAAGCTTGGCGGTCAGTTTGAGAAAGATTGTTGGGGCTGGATGCGGGTGACGGATCCGACCGATGGGTGGCGGCGGATGAGGTCGGAGTAGAAATGGGCGGAGGGTTTGAGGTGGCGGGTTTTGGTGGAGGGGTTCATGGTGGCGAGGCCGAAGGTGGCCTTGTAGCCGTAATGCCACTCGTAGTTGTCGGCCAGAGACCATGTGAAGTAACCGCGCACGTCGGCTCCGTCGGCGATGGCGCGTCCGATGGCGGCGAGGTGGTTGCGCATGTACCACACGCGTTTGGCGTCGTTGCGTGTGGCGATGCCATTCTCGGTGATCATCATGGGTTTGCCGTAGCGGGCGGCCACGCGGCGGATTTCCTTGTAGAGGCCCTCCGGGTCGATCTTCCATCCCATCATGGTGAATTTTTTCCCGCGCATCGAGGGGCCGGCGAGAAGTGAGATGGGGCCCGGTGCCTGGGAGTAGTAGTAGTTGATCCCGAGGATGTCGCAGACGTCGTATACGCGGTCGAGGTGGTCGGTATTGCCGTGGATCATGGTATTGTAGATGAGGCCGCCGGGATCGAGGGGGGCGCGCTGCCACCATGGGAGGGCCTCGACGCTGAGGATGCGGGCCTTCGGGTTGATGGATTTGACGATGGCTGCCGCGTCGCGGAACATGCCGGTACTGGACTCGATCGCCTTCCAATAATGGCCGACGGCGAGGCTCATGGCCGGAGGCCACTGGCCCACAAGGTAGGCGGTGGTGATTTGTCCGTTGGGTTCGTTCTGTGGGGCGTAGTATTTCACGCCGGGTCCCATGGCGCGGACGATGCGTGAGACGTAGGACTTCCAGCGGGCGCGCACGAGCGGGTGGAGCCAGTTCGAGTTGCCCGGCTTTTCTTTGTCGTAGAGCCAGTCGGGGAACGTGAAGTGCCAGAGGCAGACGACGGGTTCGATCCCGAGGGCTTGGAGTTTGCGGGCCATGCGGACGTAGCCGCGGATGGCTTCTTCGTTGTAAACGCCGGGGCGCGGCTCGACCCTCGCCCACTCGATGCTGAAGCGGTAATGGGTCGGGCGGATCGCATCGAGCGCCTCGAGGTCTTTCTCGAAATGGGTCCAACTGTAGAGGGCATTGCCGCGCGGCGGGGCCTTTTTCTGCGAAACGAGAATGTCCCAGTCGGTCGAAAACCATGCGGGGGTTCCGGGCCGGACGGCGGGGTCCTCGTATTGGTAACTTGCCGTTGAAATTCCCCATGCAAATTCCGCCTTGGGATCCGGGCCGGGCACGGAGGCGACGTTCGGGGTTGGGTCAAACCGCCCGAGCGGGTTGATCGGGTTGACGCATCCGGAGAGCACCAGCAGGGCGACGGCCGCAACAAGACGTCCGGCGCGGAAGGTTCTGTCGATCAAGAGCAATTGCATGGGTGAGGAGTAATGCCTTTGCGGTCCGCCAGACAACATGTTTGTGTCGGCCGGGCTAGAGCGGCCAGACGAAGAGAAGCATGGGGGTGGCGATGACCAAAACAAGCAGCTCCATGGGGAGGCCGAGGCGCCAATAATCGCCGAAATGGAAGCCGCCCGGGCCGAGGATGAGGGTGTTGTTCTGGTGTCCGATGGGGGTGAGGAAGGCGCAGGAGGCACCGACGGCGACGGCCATGAGGAATGGGTCGGGGGAGGCGTCGAGTTGGGTGGCAGCGCTGATGGCGACGGGACACATGACGGCTGCGGTGGCGGCATTGTTCATGAAGTCCGAGCAGGTCATGGTCACCACGATGATGAGGACGAGGGCGACGACGGGATTGCCGAAAGCGACCAAGTCGAGGAGGAGACGGGCGAGGAGGTCGGCGGCGCCTGTTGCGGCCATGGCACCGGCGACAGGAATGAGGGCGCCAAGAAGGACGATGACCGGCCAATCGACGGCTTCGTAAAGGTTGCGGAGCGGAAGGACACGGAGGGCGAGACAGGCCAGCACGGCGGCGGCGAAGGAGACGGCGGCGGGCAGGAGACCGAAGGCGGCTCCGGCGACGGCCAGAATCATGATGGTGGATGCGGTGATGGCACGGCGCGCATCGGAAATGTCGAGGCGCCTTTCGGCCAGTGGGACACACCCGAAGGCATTGGTGAAATTGACAACGGCGCCGGGGGTGCCCTGGAGCAGAAGAACGTCGCCGGGCCGCATGCGGGCCGAGCGAAGCCGGCGTATGGTGCGTTGGCCCTGGCGCGAGATGGCAAGCAGGTTGATTCCGAAGCGGCTGCGCAGCTCGATATCCGCAGCGGAGCGGTTGATCAGGGCTGCGTTGGGGAGCACAACGACCTCGACAAGCGAGATATCGCCTGCATCCGCCGGCTTCTTGTCCGTGGCCTTCGGGGTGGTGGCAAGCCCGGTGCCCGCCGGGGATTTGGCAGGGCGGTCTTCGGGCGGTTTGGCGGCCCCGCCGGCATCGGGGACCGGGACATCGTCGGCGAGTTTGAGTCCGAGTGCCGGGAGGGTTTTGGTGAGGGTTTCGGGTTCGGCTTGGATGATGAGGATGTCGTTGGCGCGGAGGATGCGTCCGGAGTCGGGGGTGGCGATGCGCAGGTTGTTGCGGACCAGGCCGACGACCTGGGCGTCGGCCTTGCCGAGGTCGCCGCCAATTTCACGCAGAGATTTTCCGTCGGCCCTGCCATCGGCGGTGACAACAACCTCCGTCAGGTAGGTGCCGATCTCGAAACTATTGGCACCGGCGCCTTCGCGGGCGGGGACAAGCCGCCACCCAAGCAGGGCAAGGAACAGGACGCCCACGGCGGCGACAGCAAGTCCCACGGGCGTGAAATCAAACATTCCGAATCCTTGCGGCCCAAGCCCCGCACGGAATCCCGAGACGATGAGGTTGGTGGGGGTGCCGATGAGGGTGGTCATCCCACCGAGGATGGATCCGAAGGCCATGGGCATCAGAAAGCGCCCCGCGGGAATTCCGTGCCCGGTGGCAATGCGGATGGCAACCGGCATCAACAGGGCGAGGGCCGCGACGTTGTTGACAAAGGCGGAGAGCAGGGTCGCACAGCCGATCAGGACCACAAGGCCGGCCCCCGGTCCCAAGGACGGCGGAATAATCATGCGGGTGACGGCGTCGACGACTCCCGCCCCCTGCAGGGCACGGCTCAGAACCAGCACGCACGCGACGGTCACAACCGCCGGGTGGGCGAAACCGGAAAACGCGTCTGTCGCAGGCACCAACCCCGCCACGACACAGGCGAGCAGGGCGGCCACGGCCACCATGTCGAACCGCCACCGCCCCCACACAAACATCCCGACGGTCGCACCGAGGATGAGAAAAACAGCCGCCTGGTCGTGCGTCATTGTCCCGGTCCCGGCTCGGCGGCGATGCGGGCGGTGAGAGGGACCTCGCGGCCCGCGCGCAGGACGACGAGGGAGACCTCGCCGCCGATTTCCGCTTCGGCGACCCGGTTGCGCAGGTCGATGTGGTCCACAATCGGACGGCCGTTGAACGAAATGACGACATCGCCGGGGAGGAGGCCCGCGAGGGCTGCCGGAGAATTTTCGTAGGCCCCGAGCAGGAGGGCGCCCCGGACCGAATCCATGCCCAACTGCCGCGCAATCATGGGGGTCAGGGGACGCATGAGCGCGCCGAACCATGGTCTCACAAAGCGCCCGTGGTCGCGGATGCTTTCGAAGACCCTGCGGGCGGTGTTTGAGGGAATGGCAAAGGCGATCCCCTCCCCGCTGGCGGTGACCAGGTTGTTGATGCCGATGAGTTCGCCGCGGAGGTTGAGCAGGGGTCCGCCGGAATTGCCCTGATTGATGGCGGCGTCGGTCTGGAAAAATTCGTTGGCGGCCTCGCTCGAAGCGCGCCGCCCCTTGCCGCTGATGATGCCCTGGGTGACGGTCTCCTGCAAACCGAGCGGGTTGCCCACGGCAATGACCCGCTGCCCGATCCGGACATC
>CAZGNH010000479.1:0-2023 GCA_964527025.1 uncultured Chthoniobacterales bacterium
TGTGTTCGTTTTCGTCTGGCGCTGAAACCCGAGGCTCCCGCTCCCGTGAATCTCATGAAACATCCCCGCAACTCGGGTCCCGGTCCCCGGCGGAACCCCGCGTTTGGCCGCCTGTTCCTCCCGGTCTTGCTCGCCGCCTCGGTGTCTTCCGGTTTGGCCGCCGGGAAAAATTTCACCCTGACTCCCGCCGCTGAAATCGAGGCGAAGGTGGAGGCGGCGCGTCCGCTCCGCGGAGGTGCCATTCCCGCGGACCTCAAAGACCGGCTCGGCACGACACACTACGACGGTCATTATCATCTCACCGACAAGCCTTTTCTCATCGAGGGGGCGGATGAAATCCGGCGCCTCGGCATGAATGTCGCCAAATTCTGGCTGCACGAGGACGGACTGCCCGGCTACGGGTACAACAGCGAGTGGGGGATCCCGCTCGACCGCGATCTGGTCAACATCCTCGACCACCCCTATTACAAAGCCGCGCTGGCCCACCCGTTCACCACGGTGTTTCTCGAGGTCTTCCCGCTGGTCGGCGACAAGAAAACTTTTTTTTCCGGCGACAATGACTTCGACGACGAGGAACAAGAGTTCTACTCCATCGCGCGCTATCTGCTGAAAACCTACGCCGACCGCGATATCAACTTCATCCTGCAGAACTGGGAGGGCGACTGGATGCTCCGGCGCGAGGAGGGCGGCACCTGGGACAAAGTTCCTCCGGAGGAAATCGACCGCCGCTGCAATGCCTTCATCAAGTTCCTCGCCGCCCGCCAGCGCGGCGTCGAGCGCGCGCGCCGGGAGGCGGGACCGACCAAAGCCAAGGTCTACCACGCCGCCGAGGTCAACCGGGTCTGGGACGGCATGGACGGCATCGCCACGCTCAGCACCAGAGTTCTTCCGCATGTCACCGTCGACCTCGTTTCCTGGTCTTGCTACGACGGGCTCAAAAGTCCCGTCCACTTCTGGCAGGGTGTGGAAATTCTCCGCCAGAGCATGCGGCCGAGTCCGACCTTCGGGGACAACGCCGTTTACATCGGCGAGATCGGGCGTTCCGAGAGCGGACGCAAGGAACGCGACGTGGTCGAATTCTGGGATGAATGCATGGGCGTTGTCCTCGCCATGCAACTTCCCTTTGTCGTGCAGTGGGAACTTTACTGCAACGAACCGAAGGACGGCACCAAGCAGCTTCGCCACCCCCGCCGCGCGGACGAAATGCAGGGCTTCTGGTGGATCCGTCCGGACGGGACCCTGAGCTTCGGAGGCAACTACCTGAGCACACTCTTGGCGTTCGCCGGGCAAAAGCTCCCGCCGGAAGCCATCGAAAAACTCCTGCCCGGCGCGAGTCCGGCACAATCCCCACCGGCGGAGGCCAACCGGGGGAAACCGGTGGACAAGCCCGCCCCTTGAAACCAACCGTCATCTGCACGAATGGTGTAGGCGGTAGTTTTTTTCCGCCCCTTTTTCTTGTGGTGACATCACTTCCATTCATGCGCGGCCGCTCCGGCGTCCGCCGCCTCCCGTGCGCCCCCGCCGCCTTCGCCTGCGCGTTCTTGTGTTGCACGGTGGTGGCCCTGTCCTCACCGGTCCGGGCCGGCTTGCTGCAGAATCTGACGGCAAAGGACGCCGCCAGCATCACCACCAACATCTCCGGAGTGGTGAGCGCCTGGGCAGACAAGTCCGGCAAGACCAATGACGCTTCCGCTGACACCGGCAGCGTCACCTATCCGGCACCGAGTCCATTTCGTACAGGCACCGCCGGACTGCAATTTGGCCCGCCCGCCAAGTCCCTCCAGCTCCTCGATGCAGCCAAAACGGCGGCCCTGCTCGATTTCACCGGCGCGGCCTCGGCCCGCACGGGCTTCTCCGTCCTGCTTTCGGTGAGGGTGGATCAACTCGTCCCCAACGGCGAACCGAACGATCTCCTCGGTGTGACCACCGTCAACACCGCCGGCGGGTTCGGGCTGCGTCTCAATGGCGCGGGTCAGATCGTGACCTACCTCGGGGGCACGATCGTCACCCGGCCCGCGGCCGA
>CAZGNH010000480.1:0-2166 GCA_964527025.1 uncultured Chthoniobacterales bacterium
AGGAATCCGGCCCGCCCAGCATCAAAAGCCCCCCGCCATAGTCCCTCACAAACCGCACAATCGCCCGCTCCCGTGCACCGGCAAGCCGCTCCGCCGGCACCTGGTCGAGGATCACCGCATCAAAGGCCAGCAACCCGGCCAAATCCACCGGCACGCCCGCGGCGGGGCGCGTCTCAATGGCGATCCCCTGCGGAGCCAGCGCCCGCTGAAGCTCCGGGGAGGGGTTTTCGCTGACGAGCAGGACGGGCGCTTCGCCGCGGACCATGACGATGGTGGATGCGGCATTGTTGGCGTCGAGGGTGTCGGAGGATGCGGTGACCGACACGGAAATTTTGACCGCGCGCGCGGCAGCCAGCCTTTGGGTGATGGGGACCGCGTTCTGACCGGGGCGCAGGGTCACATCCCGCGATCCGGCAAGGATGCCGTCATGGAACACATCGATGCGGGCGGGGCCGGGGCGGTTGGCGGCGACCGTGGCAGCGACTTCGAACGGTTCGTTGGCGTGGACTTCGCGGGGTGCGGTGACGTTTTGCACAAGCACTTCGGGGTGGTCGGGCGGGTCGATGGGAACGGCGAAGGCGGTCACGCCCGCGGCTTCGAGGGAAGCAAGACCCGCGGCGGCATCACCGGTGGTCCCGACTCCGTCGGAGAAAAGGACAAGGACCCGGGCTTTGCCGGGTGGGAAGACGGCGGAGGCAACCTGCAAGGCTTTGCCGAGATCGGTTGCGTCCGGGTCACCGGCCGCGGTCCCGTCTTCGGGAGGCTCCCCGTGCAGGATGTGTGTCCCCCCGGCAAAGAGAAGCCATGTGCGGTCGGATGCGGGCAGGCCCGCGCGTTCCGCGAACGATTTGGCCGCATCGAGTGCGGCCGGCCCGGCGCTTGCGCTCACGTCCACCGCCAGCACCACATGCGACGCAGTCGAAGAACACCCGGCGCGCGGGTCGCCCAGCGCCAGCACAAGACACACAAAAATCCCGGCCCGCACTCCCAGGGTCAACGCCCGCCAGACCGGCGCCCCCCCCGCACGGGCGCTCCCCATCCAAATCACAACCAAGAAATACCCCAGCGGCAGAAGCGCCAGCGCCCACGGGAATCCAAATTCAGGAGCCGTCATTCCGTCCACCTCCGGTGATAAGAAAACCATTCGCCGAACACCCAGCAGACCCCGGCCGCCAGAAGCCACCACCAAAGCGGATGGGCGGCACGTGGTGGGGACGCCGGGGAGGTCCCGGCGGTTTCGCCGGGTGTCTGCGGGCGCAGGGACGTCGCGGTGGCATTGCATGAGGGGTCGCTGACGGCTGCCGCAAAGTCTCCGCGGAGGCCCTGCACGAGGTTTGAGAGCACGATGGGGAAGGCGGCGCGGAGGACAAAGTCACTGCGCACCGGATCGAGCGCAAAGACGAGCCACTTCCGGTCCCCTTCCCAGCGTCCGAAGATGAGCGGGCGTCCGGCGCTTGCGACGTGGACCGTGGCGTCTCCGGCGGGGCGGAATTCGGTTGCTTCCGAGGCACCGACCGCCGCGAGAGAGGCGAAGCGGGTGACCGGGGTGTCGGCGACTTCGGTGATGGACGGCGCGGGCATGTCTCCAACGAGGGTTCCGAAGAAGCCGCTGTCGGCGGGTTGGATCATCACGAGCCCCGCGGCCTCGAAGTCCGCCGGTGGCACGACGCCGCGGAAAATCCACAATTTTGATGCATCTCCGCGCAGGGTGGATTCCGGCGGCCAGACGCGGGTCACGCGCACGCTCGGGATGGCCGCCAGTGCCGCCTCCCAAAAGACATCCGGCGGGGACACCAGTACCGCCTCGACGGTATCGAGATCCGGCACTGCAACCTCCGCCGAGTCGTCCGCTTCAAGCACATCCCCGGCAAACCCCGTCAACGCGGCACCGAAGGAGCACCCGTGCTCCGCTTGAAAAGTCCACATCTCCTCCCAGACCCCGCCCGGATCCAAGCGCAGGTCGCGCACGTCGGCCACCTCCCCGTCACGCGTGAGCCGGAACCTCAAACTGCCGGTCGAATCCGCGGAAGCCCCGGCGGCAACCCGCGCGGCAACCAGCACCTCCCCCGGTGCGGACGAATTCCGACGAGCGGAGAAGTGTGTGATGCCCGCATTGCGGGCCGGGCCGCCGAAGACGCGTGTTTGCACACCCTCCGGGAGCCCGTC
>CAZGNH010000481.1:0-1753 GCA_964527025.1 uncultured Chthoniobacterales bacterium
CCTGCTCGGGGCGCTGGGCCGCCTTGGGGGGGAGATGTCCCTGCTGGCAAGCCGGGCCGCGGAGGATGTGCGGGCACCCGAGATCCTCGAGGCCTGCGGAAAATTGCGGGGCACGGGCGCGGGGATCCGCCAGTTTCTTGAGATGGACGGCGACGACATGGTGTATTGGGTCGAGCAGTACGGGCGCGGGGATGCGTTCTGCGCTTTGCGCGCGGCGCCGGTGGACCTCGCCGACATTCTGCGCCGCATGCTCTTCGACGACGACTCGACCTGCGTCCTCACCAGCGCAACCCTCGCCACAGGCTCCGACGACCTCGCCTACTTCCGCGACCGCATCGGCGCCCAATCCGCCAAACCCGTCCGCATCGGCAGCCCCTTCGACTACCAAAAACAAATGCGCCTCCACCTCGTGAGGGCAATGCCCGACCCGAAGGCTCCCGCCTACCCGGATGCCCTCGGAACATGGATTTCCGAATTCGCGGGACGCACCGCCGGGCACGCCTTTGTCCTTTTCACCAGCTACCAGACGATGCGGGCCGTCGCCGAACGCATCGGCCCGTCGTTTGCCGAACGCGGCTGGAATCTGCTTGTGCAGGGCGACGGGATGCCCGCGCACCGGATGGTCGGGGAATTCCGCTCCAACCCGCACAGCGTCCTTTTCGGGGTGGACAGTTTCTGGGCCGGGGTGGACGTTCCCGGCGAGGCCCTTCAAAACGTGATCATCACCCGTCTGCCCTTCGCCACGCCGGACCACCCGCTCGTCGAGGCCCGCCTTGAAGCCATCGAGGAAGCGGGCGGACGCCCCTTCGACCACTACTCGCTGCCCGAAGCCATTCTCAAACTCCGCCAGGGGGTCGGGCGCCTCATCCGCACCCGCGCCGACACCGGCCTGATCGTCATCCTCGACAGCCGCATCCTGACCAAACCCTACGGACGCGCCTTCCTGCGCTCCCTGCCCGAATGCCCGACCGAGATCCATTGACTCTCCGACCGCCGCGGGGCCGGGGTTGCGGCACGGTTGCGATGTGGGCCTCGCTCGCAATGGTACTCTCGCTGGCAATCACCGGCGCGGTCATCCTCCTCCTGCACGCGCGCATCGGCGCGGATGCGCGCGCGGCTGCGGCGGCCGTGGCCGGACGCATCGAAGCCGCCCTCAACGTGCGCCCCGAGGTGCGCGTGGACGGCGTCGTGGTCATCGAATCCCGGAGCCCGGTCCTCGAAATCGCCACCGCCCGCAGCGAGGTGCTCGTCCGCCACCGGTGGGAAAATACCCGTCTCTACTCGACCAAATCCTTGGAAATTGAAGCGCCCTTCACCGTCAAAGCCGGCTTCGACCTCCGCGATTCCCCCCTGCGCATCGGGATCGACTCGAGAACCGGCACCACACAAACCGACCTGCCGCCACCAAAAATCCTCTCGATCGAAATGGGCGACCCAAAAATCCTGCGCGACGAAAGCGGCCTCTGGAACAAACTCACCCCCGCCGACCGCCAGGAGGCCATCAAAACCCTCAAATCCCTCGCCCGCGAAAAAGCCGTCCGCGCGGGCATCCCCGATGATGCCCGCCGCGAAGCCGAATCCCGCATCCGCAAAATCCTCGAACAGCCGCCCGGGGATCCGCCGGGCTGATTTCCAGTCGCATCTCCAAAACGCGCAAAAGCCTGCCGGAGCTGCAGGTTGCGGTCTGCTGCCGGTGAAATTTATGACGGGAAGATTATAATCAAACCCATGAAAAAACTCCTCACATACGGAC
>CAZGNH010000482.1:0-3713 GCA_964527025.1 uncultured Chthoniobacterales bacterium
CTGCGAGAGCTGTTTGGTTGTGAGGTGGGGCTGTCTGATCACACGATGGGCGAGTTCATGGCGCAGGGTCTTTTGGACTTCCCCGGGTGAAATGGCGCACAGGCGGGGGTTGAGGGAGATGGTTTTTTTGGTCCAGCAGGCCAGTCCTGCGGTGGTGCGGAGACGGTGGTTCCAGTGGACACGGACGTTGAGGGTCCGGCATCCTGCAGCGCGCAGAAGACGCCGGCAGAGGGTTTCGAGGGCGGGGTCGCGCCGGATGCCGCGCTGCCCGGCGCGGTGGGCGGCGGCGGGAGCCGGCGCGTCGGGAAGCAGCCGCAGATGGCGCATCACGCTCCGGCCGAAATCGAAGAGCAGTTGTTGGTGTTTCACGGAAAGCATCCGGGGGCGGCCACCCTGTGGCGTCCCCTTGCGGTGAAGCGGGCGGTTTCTGCACGCTAAATGGACCATTCGAGCGATTCCTCCCGCAAGCCCGCCGATTTGTCGAAAATCCGCAGTTGTTTTTCCTCGTAGGTCACCAAAGAGTCGGGCGGGACGCTGTGCATGAGAAAGACATTGGCGCCGATGGTCGAGCGCGCGCCGATGAGCGTTTCCCCGCCAAGGATGGTGGAGTTCGGGTAAATGGTCACGCCGTCTCCGACATCGGGGTGGCGCTTGCCGCCCTTGACGATCCGTCCCTGTTCGTCGCGCGCAAAGCTGCGGGCGCCAAGGGTCACGCCATGGTAGAGCTTGACGCCGTTGCCGATGCGGCAGGTTTGTCCGATCACGACGCCCGTGCCGTGATCGATGAAAAAATGCGAGCCGATGGCGGCCCCGGGGTGGATGTCGATGCCGGTGCGCGCGTGCGCCCACTCGGTCATGATCCGCGGCAGCAACGGCACACCCGAATCAGACAGAAAATGGGCCATGCGCTGAATGGACACCGCTTCGATAAAGGGATACGAAAGCACAATCTCCGCGGTGCCGACCGCCGCCGGATCCCCCTCATAAGCCGCCTCCACATCGGTCATCAACAGGGAACGCAGTTCCGGCAGCGCCAGGAAAAACTCCCCGGCAAGCTCCACGGATTTTTCGTGCGGGCAATCGGGCTCCTCACTGCGCAGGCTCCGGCAAATCTGCTCCTCAAGCCGCTCGCTCACGCGGGCCAGACGGTGGCGCGTGAGAATCGGCAGGGAGGACTTCGAGATCGGCTCGACATCGTGGAACCCCGGAAAGACCACCTGCAGGAGATCTTCGCAAATCGAGCCAACTTCCTGTTTGGAGGGGAGATTGGCACCGTCGGTGTTGCCCAACCCCCCGACCTCCGCGTAGGAATTCAAAAGCCCGGTGACTGTTTCCGCGTTTCGCATGGGTTTGGCCGTGCCATCCAATATGGGCAGGCAGGCCCCCTTGTCGAGCGGACTGTCGCTTCAATTGCCCTTTTCCGGCACGTCACCGGGAGAAGCCTCCCGAATAGACGGTCCGTAAGCCCGCAACAAAAGGGAAGACAACGTCTTGATTGACAATGGCTTGGTGATAAATTCATCCATGCCCGCCTCAAAGCATTTTTTTGATGCGGAAGGAAGTATGTCGGCGGTGAAGGCGGCGATGAAGGCCCTTGGGCGTCCGGGAGTCTCCTCCTCGTCCATGCGGATGCGGCGCGTGGCCTGGATGCCATCCAGTCGTGGCATGTGAATATCCATGAGAATGAAGTCGGGGTGGATGTGCGCGGCTTTTTCGACGGCCGCCTGTCCGTCCTCGGCGAGGGTTGGTTTGTAGCCGAGCTTTTGCAGCACGAGCTTTGTGAGGCGCGCGTTGACCCGGTCGTCCTCGGCGACGAGGATTTCAAGGGGGGCCTGGTCCGCGAGCGGCGGTTGAGCATGTGCGGGTTCGGGGGGTGTGGCCGGAGCAGCGGCTTCCGGGATGTCGAAGGTGAGGGTGAAGAAGAACGTCGAGCCTTTGCCGCCCGTGCTTTCGACCTCGAGCTTGCCTCCCATCAAATCCACGAGCAGTCTGGAAATGGACAATCCGAGTCCGGATCCGCCGTGGGCACCCGTTTTGGACCCGCCGGCCTGTGCGAAGGGCTCGAAGATGTGGGAGAGTTTGTCGGCGGGAATACCCGGGCCCGTGTCAGTGACCGCAAAGGCGACCTCCTGACAGCCGTCACGGGAGGCGGCCGCATCGATGCCGACAGTCACCGTGCCGGATCCGGTGAACTTGACGGCATTGCCCACGAGGTTGACGAGCACTTGTTGAAGTCTTCCGGCGTCGCCGAGGACGGTCTTTGGGACGGAAGATTCGATCTGGGTGCGCAGGACCAGGCCTTTGGCCGTGGCAGAGGGTGCGAGCAGTGCGGCTGTCGCGGCCACAACCTCCCCGGGTGAAAACGGCTCCTTTGTCAGCGGCAGGCGCCCGGCTTCCAGCCGCGTGTATTCAAGGATGTCGTTGATGATCCGCAGAAGAGCCTCACCGCTTTGGCGGATGGTGTTCAGGAAGTCGCGTTCGTGTTCTTCGAAGCGCGCATCCTCGAGCAGCTCGGCAAACCCAAGGATGCTGTTCATGGGGGTGCGGATTTCGTGGCTCATCACCGCAAGGAAATCGCGCTTGGCTTTGGCGGCCGCCTGCGCTTCGCGCACAAGTTCCTGGTGCCGGTCAAGAGCCTCGGCGAGCTGGTTTTCCACGTCCTTGAGTTTGGTGATGTCGATGATGACGCCCGCGAGGCGGGCGGGTGCGCCAGCGGGTGTGAATTCGACGATGCGGGAGCGTTCGAGCACCCAGCGCTCCGAGCCGTCCAGAGCGCGCATGCGGTATTCGGCTTCGAGGTGGTCGCTGTGGCGATCGAGGCAGCGTGCGCGCGCTTTTTGGAGCAGATCGAGGTCGCCGGCGGGGATCAATGCATCCCATGCCTCGAGGGTGTTGGGGAGCGCGCCGGGTTTGTAACCCAGAGTGGCCAGCCAATTGCCGTCGAAGGAAACCTCCCCCTTGTCGATCCTCCAGTCGAAGGAGCTCATCCCCCCTCCCCAAAATGCCAGCTCGAGGCGCTTGGAACTTTCGTCAAGGGCCACCTTGGTCGCGTGCGCCTCGGTCATGTCTTGAACGGCCCCCACCACCCGGAGCAGATCGCCCGTGGCAGGATCTGTTTCCGCCTCGCCGATCACGCGGACCCATTTGAGGTTGCCTCCGGCATCGCGGGACTCGCACTCTGTGTCAAACGCTTTGCCCTCCGTCTCGCATGCGCGCAGGAGGCGCTCGAGCCGCTCGCGTGAGGCGGGTGAGTAAAAATCCAGAGCCCGGTCGACATCGGGCTCCTCCTCGTCCCCCACGCCGTGGATGCGGCGCACTTCCGGGCTCCACCAAACCCTGCGCCCGGGATAATCGATGCGCCAGGCCCCGATGCGCCCGATTTTCGCGGTGACTTTGAGAGAACTTTCACTGGCACGGAGCGCCTCCTCGTGGGCTTTGCGGCGGCTGATATCCGCAATGGACAGCACCGCTCCCCCCCCCATCGGAGCCGCGCGAAGAAACAACCAAAGCCCGCCGCTGCCGGTTTGCACGCGGTGTTCCCACTCCGCAGGCAGCCCGGATGCGATCACCCCGTGAATGCGCGCGAGGATTTCTTCGGGAAGAATGGCGGAGGCAGGGGCCGGAGCCCGTGCGGGTTCGAGCATCCGCGCGGCGGCCTTGTTGACACGCGTGGCGGCCAGCTCGCCGGGAGGTTTTTTGGGGGGGGCAAGCGC
>CAZGNH010000483.1:0-2468 GCA_964527025.1 uncultured Chthoniobacterales bacterium
CAAAACCGGCACCCTCACCGCCGGCAGACCCGGATTGACCGACATTGTCACCGCGGAGGGGACGGAGCCGGTCCATGGCGGATCACCCGGTGCCGCCGCGCGGGAATTCCTGCGTGTCTGTGCCGCCCTCGAGGAAAAATCCGAGCACCCGCTGGCCGCAGCCATCGTTGCCGCCACCCACACGCCCGGGATCCCCCGTGCCGCCGCCACCGCCTTCCAGTCCCTTCCGGGCAGGGGAGCCGAAGCCGAAGTCGAAGGGGTCCGCTACCTCGTCGGGAGCAGGCGCTTCCTGGCGGAACTCGAAACCGCCGCCATGGACTCCTTCCAGCCGCATGTCGCCGCCCTCGAGTCCGACGGGAAAACCTGCATCTGGCTGGCGCGCAGGGAGGGGGGCGACGCGGTGCGCGCCCTCGCGGTCTTCGCCCTCGCCGACACCCCGCGCCCCGAATCCCGCGCCATCGCCGCCGCCCTCCACGCGGTGGGTGTCAAAAAAATCGTCATGCTCACCGGCGACCAGCCCGCCGTCGCCGCGGCCATCGCGCGCGAGACCGGGATCGATGAATTCCTTGCCGGCCTTCTTCCCGAGGACAAAGTCGAGGCCGTGCGCCGCCTCAAGCGCGAGGGTACGGTCATGATGGTCGGCGACGGGGTGAACGACGCGCCGGCCCTCGCCGTCGCGCACCTTGGTGCCGCCATGGGGGCCGCCGGAACCGACGTCGCCATGGAAACCGCGGACGTCGTCCTCATGGGTGACAAGCTCGAAAATATCCCGATCCTCCTCGGCATGGCCCGGCACGCCAAAACCGTCCTGACCCAGAACCTGACCTTTGCCTCCGCGGTGATCCTGGTTCTGGTGGCGGCGGCTCTCGGCTTTGCCCTGCCGCTTCCGGCCGGCGTGGTCGGCCACGAGGGCAGCACCGTGCTCGTCTGCCTCAACGGCCTGCGCCTCCTGGTTTACAAACCACCAAAGAAAGGACAGGCACCGGCCGCCTGACCGATCTACCGCTTCCTGCCTTCCTCGAGTGCCGCCTGCGCCGCGGCCAGACGCGCGACCGGCACGCGGAACGGCGAACACGACACGTAGTTCAACCCGATCATGTGGCAGAACTTCACACTGGACGGTTCGCCCCCGTGCTCGCCGCAAATCCCCAGCTTGATGTCCTTGCGCGTTTTGCGCGCCCGGTCGCGGGCTATTTGCATCATTTCGCCAACCCCGTCCTGATCAATTGTCGCAAACGGGTTGTTGGATACGATTTCCTGCTCGATGTAAACGGGCAGGAACGACCCGGAGTCGTCGCGACTCATCCCGAGGGTCGTCTGGGTCAGGTCGTTGGTGCCAAAGCTGAAAAACTCGGCGTCTTCGGCGATGTGTTGTGCGGCGAGGGCCGCGCGCGGCACCTCGATCATTGTTCCAACAAGGTACTTGAAGCGCGCTTTTTTCTCGCGTGCGACTTCGGCGGCGACCCGGTGGACGACTTCGATCTGGAGCTTGAGCTCCTTCGGAAACCCGACGAGCGGAATCATCACCTCGGGGCGCACTTTGATGCCCTCCGACTGGACCTGCGCTGCGGCTTCAAAAATGGCGCGGGCCTGCATCTCGGAAATTTCCGGGTAGACGATGCCGAGGCGGCAGCCCCGGTGGCCCAGCATCGGATTGAATTCGTGCAGGTCATGCACGCGCTTCATGATGATTTCGACTTCGATGCCGAGCTTGTGCGCCAGATCGAGTTGCTGCTCCTTGGTGTGGGGCAGGAATTCGTGCAGGGGCGGATCGAGCAGGCGGATCGTGGCGGGCAGGCCGTCGAGCGCGCGGAAGATCCCCTCGAAATCCTGCCTCTGGAAGGGCAGCAATTTTTCCAGGGCGGTCCGGCGCGCCAACGGAGTCGTCGCCAAAATCATCTCGCGCATGGCGTCAATCCGGTCCCCCTCGAAAAACATGTGCTCGGTGCGGCAAAGCCCGATGCCCTCGGCACCGAAAGCCACCGCGTTTTCGACCTGCTCGGGCGTGTCCGCATTGGTGCGCACATCCATCCGGCGCACTTTGTCCGCCCACCCCATCAGACTCGCAAAGTCCCGGTAAAGGGCGCTCTTCGAGGGATCCAGCGACCGCTGCACCAAGACCTGCGCCACCTCCGAGGGCGCCGTCTTCACCTCCCCCGCAAACACATCGCCCGCGGTCCCGTCGATGGACAAAAACTCCCCTTCCTTGAGCGTGACCCCGCCGACAGTGAGCGTTTTCATCCCGTAATCCACCTTGATCTCGCTGGCACCGCATACGCACACCTTGCCCATCTGCCGCGCCACCAGCGCCGCATGTGAACTCACCCCCCCGCGCGCCGTCAGAATCCCCTCCGCCGCAATCATCCCGCGCAAATCCTCGGGCGATGTCTCCACACGCACCAACAACACCTTCTTGCCCGTCTGCGTCTGGCGCACCGCCGCATCCGCGCTGAACACCACATGCCCGC
>CAZGNH010000484.1:0-2652 GCA_964527025.1 uncultured Chthoniobacterales bacterium
CCATGTGGTCTGGTATCCGGCACCGATGCTGAACGGGCGGTAGCGCCGCCCGGGGGTCAGCAGAAGTTGTTCGCCAAGGTCGGGATCTCCGGGGCTGGCTGTTGCGAAGGCGTCGGCCGGTGAGAACGACTCGAAGCGGTTGAGGGCCGCCAGGGTTTCCGTCGCGCCGCGCGGTGCGGTCGCATCACGCTGGGCGTGTGCGTGCGGCAGGGTGAGGGAAACGAGGATTACGGCCAGAGGGAAAGCGTTTTTTAACGGGGCCATTGGTGTTAGCATCAAACACACATGAAAAAATTTTGGAAGTCAATACGCGATGACCATTCGTCCGGAACGCGACGCCGTGCGCTCTTCGCTGCACTGGGCGGAGGTCTCGCCGCGCTCCTCATGCTCTTCGGAGCAGGCCCCGCCGAGCACGCCCGCTCGGGGTTCTCGGACTGGATTGTGCGGCTGTCGCCCAAGCCCCGCCCGCCGGTCTCCTTCGGTCTTTTGCTCATCGATTCCTCTTCGATGGAAACCGACCAGATCCCCCCGGAAGAAATTGCGGCATCCGCCCCACTGCGGATGATGGCCGCCGGGTATCCGTGGGACCGGACCGTCTATGCCGAGGCGATGCGCAGAGTTCTGGATGCCGGTGCGCGACTGGTCATCCTCGATGTGCTCCTTCTGGGTTCCCGCGACGGCGATGACGCCATGTGGCGCGTCCTTGAAGAATACCCCGGGCGTATCGTGATTGTCTCAAATTTTGTCGAAGACCTCTCCGGTGACGGCCACACGATCGTGCGCTACCAGCTTCCGATGGAGGGAGAATTGCCCGCAGGAACATCCGTGGGGTTTGCCAATTTCTGGAGGGATCCGGACGGGCTGGTGCGTTCGGCGCCGTTCCGGATGGTGCGGCCCGGGGGCGAAATCGTGCATTCCTCTCCGGCCACGGCCCTCGGGCTCTTGCGCGGCGAGGCCGCCCGCGACGCCCTCCCCGACACCGGTCTCTTCATCCCATGCATCGAGGGTTTTGCCCCCGACCTGCGTGTGCCGATCTGGCAGGTTTTTTCGGACTCCATGTGGGAGGCCAACCTCGCCGGCGGCGCGGTCTTCAAGGACAGGGTCCTTGCCATCGGGGCATCCGCCCCGCAATTTCACGACGAATTTGCCACGCCCGTCGGGCAGATCGTCGGGGCCGGCCTGCACCTCGGGGCTCTCGGGGCTGCGATGGAGGGGGCGTTTTACCGCGAACACCGGCGCATCGGCGGGGTCCTCGGGGGCCTGCTTGGGGCGGCGGTTGTGTTTGGAATCTGGCTGGGCCTTTCGCGGTTTGCGTGGAAGGTGGCGGCGTGCGCCCTCGCCGCCGGGGCGGCCATTGCTCTCTCCGTTGCGATCCTGAATATTTTCGGGTGGATGCCCCCGACCTTCGGCCTTCTCTTCGGGGGATCCTTCGGCGGCGTTGCCATGCTCGTGAGCGATCTGCTCACCGAAGGCCGCGAACGCCTCCGCGCCCGCCGCATCCTCGAACGCTATGTCTCCCCCGAAGTCGCCCGCGAAATCCTCGACCACCGTAGCACGTTCCTCGAATCCCTCGGGGGCACCAGCCGCGAAGTCACCATCCTCTTCTCCGACCTGCGCGGCTTCACCGCCTCCTCGGAGCACGGGGATCCCTCGACCGTCTTCGACGAACTCAATGAATACTTCGGCCACATGGTCGATGAAATCCTCGCCTCGGGCGGCTGGGTCGACAAATTCATGGGTGACGGGATTCTGGCCGTCTGGGGGGTTCTTCCGCGCAGGACGGTGCGCGAGGAAGCGGCGGCGGCGGTCGGGTGTGCGGCGGCGATGGTGCGCGCACTCGACAAACTCAACATCGAGAGGGAGCGTCGCGGACTCGTCCGGTGGCGGATCGGCATCGGCATCCATACCGGCCACGTCCTCTTCGGCAACCTCGGCACCCACGCCAAAATGGAACCAACTGTCATCGGAGACACCGTCAACCTCGCCTCCCGTATCGAAGGATACACAAAAGCTCTCCGCCTCGACACCCTCCTGTCCGGATCCACCGCCGAAGAAACCGGACAGGCTGCCACGCTGCGCCCCGCCGACCGCGCCCGCCTCGTCGGACGCTCGAAACCCGTCGACCTCTTCACCTTCTGGCCCGAATCATTCGAGGATTCCGCCCGCCAAACCCACCGGGATGCCATCGAACATTTCCGTGCGGGCCGCTTCAGGGAGGCGGAGGAGCTTTTCCTGCGGATCCTTGCCGGACATTCCGGTGACGGTCTCGCGGAGATTTACCGTGACCGCTGCGCCGGTTTTTTGGCGCATCCTCCGCCGGAGGGATGGGACGGGGTGTCCTCCGCATCGAGCAAATAGCCCGGCCGTTCAGGAGACGAATTCGAGCAGGCTCGTGCGGACGGCTTCGAAGGAAAGCGTCCGGACCGCGGCGTCGTGCGCGGCGGCGGCACACGCCTCCCACAGGCCGTCGTCGGAAAGCAGTTTCCCGGCTTCTGCGACACATTCTTCGAGGGACCGCCCGTGGGAATGCAGGCCGGCAAAGGCAAGGCGTTCGATGGCCGAATCGCCGCCGACGCACGGCATGCGGCACAGAAGGGCATCGCCCGCGACCTGCCCCGGCACCGCGCTGCGGTCGCACTGGAAGACGATCCG
>CAZGNH010000485.1:0-2809 GCA_964527025.1 uncultured Chthoniobacterales bacterium
ATTACCTTTCGGGCTGGGAGAATTTGTCCTTTTTGGTTTCGTTGAGCGGGCGGCGGGGGGTGGATTGCAAGATCCGGGAGGTGGTGGAGGCGGTGGGGTTGGAGGGCCGGATTCACGACCGGGTGCGGACCTACAGCCATGGGATGCGCCAGCGCCTCGGACTGGCACAGGCTCTTTTGCCGGAACCGGAAATCCTGCTGCTTGATGAGCCGACCGACGGCTTGGATCCGCAGGGCATCCATGAAATCCGCGAAATGATCCGCGATTTGCGCGACCGGCACGGCATGACGGTTGTGCTTTCGTCACACCTGCTCCCGGAGGTCGAGCAGTTGTGCGACCGGGTGGCCATCCTGCGCGCGGGGGCGCTCGTGTACTGCGGGGCATGGCAGACCGGGCGGCAACGGTGGCGGTTCACGGGCGACCCGCCGGATCGTGTGCGCGCGATTCTTTCGGGGCTGGACCTGGTTGCGGGCAGGGATTGGTGGGAAGTGCCGGAGGGATTCGATCCCGCGGTCGCAGTGGCGGCCATGGCGGCGGCGGGCGTGCGGGTGCGCGGGGTGGCTCCCGTTGTCCGGACCCTTGAGGATTTTTACCTGGAGGTTGCGGGGGGATGAGTCTGTTTTTCCACCAGCTCGGGGGCGAGATGAAAAAACTCTTTGCGCGCAAACGCACGTATATCGGCTTCGGGGCGTTTCTGGCGCTCGAAGCGGCGGTTCTTGGATTGCTGCGTCTGCCACGGGTCGAGCGCAGCCTGCGCCGCCTGCTCGAAGACGCGGGCTATGCCGCATCCGATTACCTCTCTGGCCTGACCCTCGGGCTCATGATCACCCTGTCAACCGTCTTTCTGCTCGGGGCGCTGTACCTTGCCCTCGTGTCCGGGGATGTCGTGAGCAAGGAGGTCGAAGACGGCACCCTGCGCATGATGCTTTCCCGCCCGGCGGGCCGCTTGCGCATCCTCGCCCTCAAATTTGCTTCCTGTGCGGTCTACACGGCGGCACTGACCGTTTTCATTACCGTGACGGCGCAACTGGCCGGCTTCCTCCACGCGGGGAGCGGCGGACTGTTTGTCTATGCCCCCACAGAGGGGATCTTTGCCGTTTACGGGGGTGCGGAGGGCGCCGCACGCATCGCCCTTTCGGTTCCCCTGCTGGCCGCGAGCCTGCTCACAATCACCTGCCTCGGGTTCTGCTTCTCGTGCATGAAAATGAAACCCTCGAGCGCCACAATCACCACCCTCTCCATCCTCTTTGTGGACACAATCCTGAAAAACATCCCGTTCTTTTCCAATATCCGCGAATGGTTCCTGACGGCGCGGATGAGCGCATGGGCCGGTGCCTTCCATTACCGCATCCCGTGGGGGTCCATGCTCGAGGACTATGCCTGGCTGGCCGCCTTTGGCGCCAGCCTGCTTGTCGTCGCAGCGACCGTCTTCCTCTCCCGCGACTTCAAAAGTTGAGCGCACCCCAAGGCCATGCGCCCATGGGAACTCACAGCGGCATTTCACATGCGGGTTTCAGGAACCACCGTTGGGCCAAGGCCGGCGGGCAGCAAATCGCAAAAGACCTCTCCAAGATCGGAGGCGACCTCCCCAACCGTCACGGACCGGCCGGTCTCGGTCTCGAGGGAGGTCATGGTCACTCCGGCGATGCCGCAGGGGGTGATATGTCGGAAGTCGTCGATCGTATCGCACACGTTGAGGGCAAGTCCGTGCATGGTGACCCATTTGCGCAGGCCGACCCCAAGGGAGGCCATTTTGCGCTCTCCGACCCACACTCCCGTGAGACCCTCCCGGCGGACACACGCGACACCATACCGGACGCAGGTGTCGATGACGACTTGTTCGAGGAAACGCAGGTAGCGGTGCAGGTCGCGCCCGCGGGAGGCGAGGTCGAGAATCGGGTATCCGACGAGTTGGCCGGGTCCATGATAGGTGGCCTGGCCGCCGCGATTGGTTTCGACGACCGGGTGGGGAAGGGTTCCACCGAGGAGGCTGGATCGGTCGCGGGTGCGTCCGATGGTATAGACCGGTTCATGTTCGAGGAGGAAGAGGCGTTCCGGGCCTTGGCCCCGGACCAGGTTTTCGAGAGCGGACTCCTGAATGGCGAGGGCGTCGGAGTAGGCGATGCGTCCGAGCCATTCGGGGCGCGGGGCGGGCGGCCCGTGTGGGGGGTCAATGATGGGCACGGGGTTTGGTGATGTGTGGGGGTTTGAGGTAGAGGGGTTCGGGCATGGCGGGCAAGCCGGCATTCAGGCCGGCCGGCGGCCCGTGATTTGTTCCGGCGAGGCCTGCGAGGAGGCCGGCACGCGGGGTTGCGACCTCGGCGCGGGGAATGATCCCGCTCAAATCCGACGGGCAAAAGACACGCAGATCCGGCCATGCGGCACAGCGGCGTTCGATCGAGGAGGCATCCAGAAGAACCGGCGGTTCGAGAAAGGTGCCGTCCTTCACGCGGGCAAAGTAAAACCGCCCCTGCCGGGCGTCTCCGGCCGCGATAAATTCGCCGGGGGCGATGGCCGGCAGGGAAGAGACGCCCTCGAGGGGAATGCCGCGCGCGGCGGCAAAGCCCCAGCAGACCGCAACAGCCGCCCGGATGCCGCTGTAGCTGCCGGGTCCCAGCCCCACCACCACGGCCGTGACCTCCACCCCGCCGGCCACCAGACCCGCGACAGCCAGCGCGGCCCCCCCACCGCCGCGCGAACGCCCCCCGGCAAAGGTCTCCTCGCGCACCAGACGCCCGGCCTCGAGAAGGGCCGCCGACCCCGCCGAAGAAGAAGAATCCACCGCCAAAATCATGAGATGGTCACCACC
>CAZGNH010000486.1:0-2954 GCA_964527025.1 uncultured Chthoniobacterales bacterium
AAGATCCACGTTTGCCCGCGCGATGGCATCCCTGTCGCGGTGCAGGAGAAGTTCGTCGCCTGCAATGGCAAGGTCGAGGACCGGGTTCCGGAGGTCCTCCAAGGTGAGGGATCCCGAGACCCGGAAAGGCCCCGCCCCGATCCGGCCTGTGAAGCGATCGAAACGCAGGGAGTGGTCCTCAAACCGTGCAAGCACCTCCACCCGGTCCACCCGGGGACTCGATGGGGTGGGTTGCAGGGAGCCGTTTGTGACCGAGACCGTCCCATCGAGGACGGGAATGGCGATGGTGCCGCCGGCTGTGACCGAGGCGCGGACCGTGCCCGAAGCAACCGGCTCCTGGCCTGCGAGCGCCAGGAGATCCCCGAGTTTGAGTGCGCCGGAAGTCTCCAGCGCCGCATACAACGGGAGGCCTTCCACAAGAGATTCTTCGTATGTGGAACCCCCGGCTAGTGCAAACGGATCGATTGGCAGAAAGACTTCACCCGTGGCAAGGCGTCCCCCGGGGCCTTTGAGGGTGATCTCCTCGAATTTCAACCCCGAGGAGGCGAGGGAGGCGCGGAGGGTCAGGACGAGGCGTCCGTGTTTGAGCGTGAATCCGCCGAAGTAGATATTGTCCGGCGAGTAGGTGCCCGAGAAATCCCCCGAGATCCCGTCCGGTGTCAGGTCGGTGACAAGTCCCTTGAGGGCCGCTTCGAACGCGCCGGAGTGGAAGTTGGCATTCCCGTCCCCCTGCCACCGGAGCGTGATGCCGCCGGAGGTGACGGGGAGCGGGTCAAGGGGCACCCATGCATAGGCGCCCACATCGGACACTTCGAGATCGAGTTCGCCGCTGTAGGCATGCGGGCGGGCAATCGAGACGCTGCCTTTTCCCGAGAGACGGTCACCGCCGCTCCAGATTTCCAGATCGTTGATCCGGGCTTCTCCCTCCTTGAAGGCCAGATTCAGGCGCGCGGACTCGACATGCCGGCCGCGCAGGGCGATCTCCGAGGCTTCCATGCCCAGAAATCCGTCCAGACGTCTCGATCGTCCGCTGACCGATGCGCGCAGGCTCATGCGGCCGGTCATTTCGTCGAAGGGCGGTCCCAGCAGGCCTGCGAGGGAGCCCATATCCCGGATGGAGGCGGAGATGTTGAGCAGGAACGGCGAGTCGATCATGTCGCGCCATTTGCCCGCGAGTGCGATTTCGGCATTGGCGGAGACCGTGTTTTCCTCCTGGCGGAGGGTCAATTCGGTGAGGCTCAGGCGGCGGTTGATCAGGCTTGCCGAGATGGTGAGAGACTGCCATTCGCGTTCCCCCCAGCGCATGCCCTCGGCGACCAGGCGCATCGAGGCCTCTGCATCGAGCACGCGCCCCGGGTTGCCGCGCAAGGTCACGCGCCCTTCTTCAATGGTTCCCGCCACCGGTTTCGCAATCCCTGCGAAAGCCGCCGCCTCGCCGCAGCGCAGGCCCGAGGTCCAAAACGTGGCATCCACACCGGGTTCCCCCCTCCACTCGCCAAAAAACGCCCCGCCGCGCACCAGCCCCCCGAAAACTTCCGCGTTCAGATCGGCACCCACCCCGCCCGGACTCGCAAGACGCACGGCAAGCTGCTCGATGCGAATCCTCTCCCGGATCTCCATGTCGGCCAAAAACACCTCCCCCTTCTTCCACGCGGTGACCGCGCTCTGGGGGCCGAAAGCATGCCGGGTATCCCCAAAGGCCGCATCCATGCCCGAAGCCGACATCGCCCCGAGCGATGCCTCGTCAAAGACGGCATGCACATCGCGGATCGCAAAGGAGGAGGCATCGCCCTCCACCGCAAAATCCGCCCCGTCGATCACGATGCGCCGCGGCAAAGCCCACAGCAAACGCCCCGCCTCCCGCTCTTTCTGCTTCCGCGTCGGCCGCCGCATCGCCACCGCCGACGATCCCGTGCCCGCTCGCGTATCCAGCCCAACACGCAGCCCGCGCACCTCAACCAACTCAAGCAGCCGCCCGCGGGGCCCCACCAGCTTCCACGGCAGCGGAAATTGCAAAACCACCTCCTCCGCATGCACGACCGTTCCGGAACGGCCCCCGTCCTCCGCCTGCAAATGCAGGTCCCTCACAACCAGCGGACGATCAAACCGCGCACGCACCTCACCCACCGACACTTCAAATCCCGCCCGGCCCGCCGCAAAATCCAGCACCGCCACAAGCAAATGCGGGAGCACGACCCCGTGCAGCGCCCAAACAACCCCGAGAACCAGCACCGCAAGCAAGACCCACACACGCAGACGCCGCCCCCTTCCGGGAAAGCCGCCTCCACCCGCTTTCCCATGCCCGGCCGCCCGCTTCATCAGCCGCCGCGCCCCCGCTTTTCAACCGGCGCCAGCGACGGCGCCACCCGCGCAACCACCACCGGAGTCCCCATCCGCGTGAGCGCAAACAGCCGGCCCGCCGTCTCCCTGCGCAGCCGGATGCACCCGTGCGAAGCCGGACGCCCCGGCACATACCCCGCATGCAAACCGACACCCGAATTGGTCAACCGCATCCAATACGGCATCCTCGACCCCTCGAAACTTCCGCCCTCCGGCACCGCATCGGTCCGGGTGTCCGCGTCCGCCACCACGACATTGCCTTCCGCATCGACGATTTTGCCATAGAGGTTGGAGGCGTATTCCCTGCGTTTGTCGATGATCGAGTAGGAGCCCTCGGGAGTCGGGTGGGAGCGTTTGCCCGTGGCGACCGGGAAGTCCATGGCGATGGCGCCGTCCACAAGGAGGATCCCGCGTTGTTCGTCGAGGGAGATCTCGATGGATGTGCGCTCGGGCGTGGCGGATTCGAGGATGGCGGAGTTTGCGTGGGTGCGCTTCTTCCAGTTGGTTTGGGAGCGGAAGAGGGCGTGTTCGGCGGCGGCCGTGGTGCGGATTTCGGCGAGGCGGCGGGCTTCGGCGCGGGACTCCGACGACCGGCCGATCTGTTCGAGGACGGC
>CAZGNH010000487.1:0-2034 GCA_964527025.1 uncultured Chthoniobacterales bacterium
CGTAATCTTCTCGGCATCATTCGATTACGATTAGGATTACGATTAAGATTAGGAGTGAGACCCCGCCCGAATCCGCCTTAACTTAGCGCCATTCACTACCGACTCCCAAAATACTCGTCCTTCTTGACCGTGCCGGAAAAGCGGCGCAAGCAGGCTGTGGCAGAAATGATCGACCAGTCCCGGCGCAAGGGCGTGAACCTGGGCCGCCCGGCACTCGGGGTGACACCATAATCCGGTTTCCATGACGGAAAGTCACGCCGGGAATCCCATAGGTGCGCGGATTCAGGGATCCAGCAACCATTGTTCACAGGTTCTCAGGCCTGCTGCAGGGAAGCGAGGAGGGCGGTGATTTCCTGCGGGGTGAAGGGGTCCTTGCGCGGGCGGCCAAGGAGGTGGCCCTGCACGAGGCGGATGCCGATTTGTTTGATGAGGAGGAGTTCGCCGGGGGTTTCGACAAATTCGGCGACGGCGTGGACCCCGAGGGCGGCGGCGATGTCTTGGACGGCTTTGACGAGGGCCTGTTGGAACGGCTGGGTGGCGAGGTCGCTGGTGAACGACCCGTCGATTTTGATGAAGTCGATGGGGAGATTTTTCAGGTAGGAGAGGGAGGAGAATCCGGCGCCGAAATCGTCGAGTCCGAACCGGCAGCCGGCGTTTTGGAGCCGCCGGATGGCGTCCGAGGCGACCGGCAGGCTTGCGATGAGCTCGTTCTCGGTGATTTCGAAGAGGACACGGGAGGGGTCGATGCCCGATTCCTGCAGCATGCTTTCGACGAACTCGCAGTATTCGGCGTCGCTGAAGAGTTCGCCCGAGACGTTGATGGAAACCCGCAGGTGCGGGTGTGCGGCGAGGTCCTGGAATGCGCGGGCGATGACGAACCGGTCGAGGCGGGTCATCTGTCCCGAGCGCCGGATGGGGTCCAGGAAGGCGGCGGGGTTGATGGTTTCGCCGGTGGTCAGGTCGGTATACCGCAGGAGGAGCTCCTGGGCAAAGCAGGAGGAGCTGGGGAGGTCTATGATCGGCTGGAACCAGAGCTGGAGGGAGCCGTCGCGCATGGCCTCGCTGATGCGCGAGGTCCAGTCGGTGTCCAGGATGAGGCGGGCGATTGCGCCGGTTTCGGCGGTATGGATTTCGACGCGGCTGCGGCCCTTGGCCTTGGCGGCGTAACACGCCTCGTCGGCCGCTCCCATCACGTCGCTGGCGGTCGCCGCGGGGCCGATCGGCGCGATGCCGATCGATGAGCCGACGCGCAGCGGCTTGTCCCGGGCCACATAGACGATTTCCTGCAGGGCCAAGCGCATCTCCTCGGCCTGTTCCACCGCCTCGTCCACCGGAGTGCCCGGCAGCACAATCACAAACTCGTCACCCCCGAAGCGGATGAGGTTGCCGGAATCACCTCCGTGCCGGCGGAGAATCTCCGAGACTTTCAGGAGGAGGTCGTCGCTGGTCTCGTGGCCGAGTGAGTCGTTGACGATCTTGAAGTTGTCGATGTCGAGGTAGAGGAGGCTGCCGGGACGGCCGTTGTTGGCCGCGCGGATGGCCGCGTCGATTGCGGGCCCGAGGCAGTTGCGGTTCATGAGCTTGGTGAGCGGGTCATGGCGCGCGAGGAAGAGGAGTTCGGCTTCGAGGGCTTTGCGGCGGGCGATTTCCACAAGGGAGGCCTCGGCGACCGAGAGGCGCACATCGAGCAGGCCGGGGTGGTAGGGTTTGGCAATGTAATCGTCCGCGCCGGCCTCGAGGATTTCGCGGAGGTCTTCGGGGCGGCTGTTGCCGGTGCCCACGAGGATGTAATACGAGTCACCGTCGGGGCGGGAGCGCAACTTGCGCGCGAACTCAAGCCCGCTCATGCCCGGAAGCTGGATGTCGAGGGTGATGAGCGGGAAGAAGTCCCCGTCGATCACTTCGAGAGCGGCCTCGGCGGTTTCGCAGGCCTGCACGTGGTGGCCGCGGCTCTTGAGGATCCGGCCCAGCAACATGCGGGTCGGGCGGTCATCTTCGATGACGAGGGTTTTTTTCAAGGGGTGTTCGGCGGGC
>CAZGNH010000488.1:0-3581 GCA_964527025.1 uncultured Chthoniobacterales bacterium
TCTCCCCGGTCCTCTTCCTCGAGAGCGGGGTCAGCAAAGCGACCGGCGTTTTTCGGTCAAGGATGACATACGTGCTGCCCTCCTCGCGGACATGCCTCAGGTACCGACTCAACTTCGCCTTCAGTTCGGCAGTTTTTACTTCCATGGACATGACTATATTTAATCGTTCTTTATAGTCAAGTCTCATCCTGGCCGCACCTGTGTGCGGAGGGGATCCGGGAAAATCCGCCGGCCTTATGTGTTACTGAACGGTCTGCGCGGGGGCTTGCTCCTGCCCGCCGGCGCCCATGACTTTGGGGTCAAGCGCCAGGAGGGCCACGCCGACGAAGATGCAGTTGATTCCGAACAGGAGGCCGATCACATAAAACGAATCCATGGGCCACTTGGCGTAGATCATGGCCCCGAGGATGAGGGCGGCGATGCCGTTGATCAGCACCCACACCCAACCGCGAACCGGCTTGAGTTTGAAGGCGGCAACGATCGAAAAAATCCCCTCGATCAAAAACAACACCGCAAGGAAAAGCGCCAGAACGGCCGTCGCCACAATCGGGAAAACCAAAATATAAAGGCCGACGATCACCCGGAAGATCCCCGAGAGAATGGTGAGCCACCGGTGCGCCACAACGCGTGAAAAAATGCCGGGCACGAGTTCGAAAAGGCCGGTGATGAGGGCGATTGCGCCGATCATTTTGGTGATGGCGATCGAGGAGGGGAGGGGATACGAGATGGCGAAGATACCGGCGAGGATCGAGACAATGCCGCCGGCGATGAGCCAACCGCGCGAGGGGAGTTTGATGGAGTTTGTCATGACGTGGTTGTTAGACCCCGGAGCTTCATGGTGTCAATGGGCAAATGCAGCATGGGCACACCCCGTGCAGCCAATATCAGGGTGCGGCGGGATTTTCGAGGGAGGCGGCGATTGCGTCGAGGCGTTCGCTGGCGCGGTCGCCGGTTTGGATTTTCAGGCGGGCGTCGTTGATGTCGTCGAGGACCGCCTGCCGGGCAGTGGTGTCTTTGGCGTTTGCGGCGCGTGTTTCGAGGCCGGCGATGATTCTGGCGTCGTTGGCGTAGATGCGTGCGAGGGGTTTGTAATCGGCGATCCAAGGGGCGTCTTTGGCTGGGGCGCTGCCGAGGAATTTACGCAGGAGGAGAGTGGCATTCGGGAGGTCGCCGAGTTGCCAGTCGTGGAGGGCGAAGGCGAGCAGGGCGAAGGATTCCGAGTCGGAGGTCGAGTAGAGGCGCGCGGTGTGTTCGTCGACGGGTTTATCGGGATTGGACAGGAGGCGGGAGGCTTCGAGGAAGAAGTTGGCGAGTTCGAGGTCTTCGGGTTCCTTCGAGTAGAGGCCGGATTTGCGGATTTGCTCGAAGATTCCGGCGGCTTCGGTGTGGTTGCCGGCCAGGAGGGTTGCGAGGCCGAGGTTCATGCGCGCCCAGTTGCGGCGCGGTTGCGGGACACCGGGGGTGTCCACGAGGGCGTCGAATTCCGCCCGGGCCTCGTCGAAACGCTGCTCACTGGCGAGGGAGACGGCCTGCGCCAGCGACCGGTCGAAATCCGCCGCGGAGAACGCCGCGGCGGGCCGGGCGGACGCCGCGGCAGAAAAAATCCGGTCGCGGAAGGCATAGACCATCACGCCGGCCCCGAGGGCAACGACAAGGAGAATCAGTGAAATGACGGCGGTTACCGTGCGGGTCTGGGTGTTCTCCATGGTGACCCGTGCGCGCGGCTGGGGCGGCTTGTTGATGCGTTCGAGGAGGTTGGTCCTTGCGTATTGGAGGTGTTCGATGAGTTCCTCGTAGGAATTGTAGCGCTCGTCGGCATTTTTGGCGAGCATGCGGTTGATTACGTAGGAGGTTTCGCTGGAGACCTCCGGGGCGAAGCTCTGGAGGCTGACCGGTTGGCTTTTGAGTTGTTTGAGGGCGACCATCGAGGCGGTGTCGGCCTCGTAGGGGGGGCGTCCGGCGAGCGCGTGGAAGAGGGTGCCGCCGAGGCTGTAGATGTCGCTGCGGAGATCCTCGGGTTGGTTGTCGAGTTTCTCCGGGGCGATGTAATACGGGGTGCCCCAGATCTCGCCGACGGCCGAAGCGGCTTGGTCGGCGACAATGGCCAGACCGAAGTCCACCAGTTTGGCGGTGTGTGCGTCGGCAAAGAGGATGTTTCCCGGCTTGATGTCGCGGTGCAGGAGCCCCCTTTCGTGGGCGGCTTGGAGCCCCTCGGCGATCTGGATGCCCACCTCGAGCACCTGGGCCTCCGGCACACGGCGCTGCAGGACCATCAACTCGTCCAGCGAGCGCTTCTCCACCAACTCCATCGCCATGTAAAATTGCCCGTGGTCCTCGCCGAAAGAATAGACCTTCACGACGTGCGGGTGGTTGATCGAGGCGGTGATGCGCGATTCCTCGGCAAGCTTTTCGCGTTCCTCGGGGCTTTTGGCCAGCTCCTTGCGCAGGACCTTGAGGGCGACCATGCGGTTGAGGTTGCAGTCCTTGGCCATGAAAACATGGCCCATCCCTCCCTGACCGATCAACTCGATGAGCTGGTAGTGGTTGAACTGGCGCCGCGCCCGCAGCGCCTGCCCGCAGCTCGGACAATGGATCTTCGCAAAGGGCTCCTGGTCGGTCATGTCGATGAGCGTGCCGCACGACGGGCAGGCCTCGAGCAACTGCCCTTCGGAGGGCGCCTCGTCCCCCTCCTTGGCGACAGGCACGGTGTCCATCAGGCCGGGCTCGGTCGGCTCCTCCGTCTCAAGCGCGCCGTCTCCGGAGGGGTCTTCTTGCTCCTGCCCGGCGGACGGTGAATTTTCCGTCGCGGGTGTGGCGTCCGGCTGGGTGGCCACGGGCGAGGCCGGAGCGGCTGTATCACGGGCATTGGGAAACGGCTGCGAGGACTTCCTCGGACGGATCGGAGAGACCATCATCGGACTGGAGCGCTTGCGCGCGTCCGGCTGGTCCTCCCGGGTGTCGTCATCGTTCGTTTCCTTGTTTTCCGGGTCCATCAACAACTGGGGTAAACTTATAAAATATCACCTGTTGCATTGGTGCGCAATGCGAATTGGTGTTCGCCCGTTCCTTGTCATGGGGGATTCCATCGGTCATACCGGTTGTGATGCATGGTGAAGTGATTCTGGGGCCCCGCGAGGTGCGGCGCAATTTTCTCTGCCTTGTTTGGGTGGGGTCGGTTTTTGCGCTTGGGTGGTCGGAGGTGATGGTGGTGTTGCAGCCGTTGATGGTGTATTACGGCGCGACGAATTTTCAAATCGGGCTGGTGCAGGGGGTGTTGGTTGCGACGATTCCGGGAATGATTGTCTCGCCGTGGATCACGCGGCATTTCCGGTTCAAGAAGATTTACCTGTATGTGGCCGACACCCTTTATCTGCTGCCGATCGGGGTGATCGGGGTGGCGGTTTGGACGGGGGTGATTGCCGACCATGCGGCGATGGTGGCGTTCATTGTGGCGATGATGTGTGCCGGGCAGGTTGCGGCGGGATTCGGGGGGTTGCCGAACCAGGAATTTTTTGCGGCCTGTATTCCGATGCGGTTGCGGGGGCGGCTTGCGGGGATGACCTCGGGATTGGGCGGGTTGT
>CAZGNH010000489.1:0-5201 GCA_964527025.1 uncultured Chthoniobacterales bacterium
GGTTTGAGGGTGAATTCGAGAGTGGTGCGGTAGGGGCTCCGGGATTCGCCGATGAGGAAGATGAAGCGCCCGTGGCGGATGGCTTCCGGGCGGTATCCCGGGAAGGCGGTGGCAAGGTCTTTTTCGAGCGGGCGGGCGGCCTCCTTGAGCGAGGCGGCGAGGGCGTCGGCGCTTTGGATTTCCAGTTGGGCGAGGCGGGATGTGGCGGCTGCGGCTTCCTCGGAGGCCGAGCGCGCCTGTTGTCGCAATTCGGCGAGTTCCTGTTGCAGGGCGGAGTCGTGCGCCTCGCACCCGCAGAGGGTGACGGCGGCAAGGAGGACCAGAGATTGTGATTGCAGTCCGGACGGTTTCACAGCTAGAAGACTATCCAACCCACCACCGATCCCATGCAAGCGAAGACTTTTCTCCTCACCCTCACCGCCACCCTCGCAACCGGCCTTGCGCCGCTGGCCGCCCAGACACCCAAAGACACCTCCGGAGACGACAAACCGCCCTTCGACCGCTCGACCGCCAAGGACGCCCAACTCCCCCTGCCAAGCCCCTACGACAAAATGCTCGCCATCGAAGTCGCCGCCGGCGACAAAAAAGTCGATTGGAGCGGGGTCTACGACGCCATTGCGATCGACGTGGACGCCAATGCCATGCCCGACAAAACGGCCGCCGCCCTCGCCCTCGGCGTGAAAATTGCCGACGGCCTCGTCGCGGTCAAATCCCAGGACATCGAAAAACTCAACACCTGCGCGACACAAATCGAGAGTCTGGCCAAAAAACTTGGAGCCACCGACGACGACCTCCAGCGCGCGCGCCTCGTCCGCGAAAACGCCAACAAGGGGAAATGGCTCGACGTCTTCCTCGAGCTCGGATTCCTCCAGGCCGACATCATGAAAATCCTCCTGCGCCCGGAAAACGAAAACATGCGCCGGCTGATCATTGCCACCGGGTGGATGCAGGGAGCGCGCCATGTGACCTATTACCTTGGCGAAAACTACCAGCCGGAGATTTCCAATGTGCTGCGTGAGCCGATGCTTGTGGGGGCGCTCAACGACGACGTGCAGGCCCTGCCGGAGGAGGTTTTGTCCAACCCGCGTGTGAGCGGCCTCCCCAAGGCCACGGCCGGCGCGCTCCCGATCGTAAGTATCGGGGTCGGCGAGGCTGTGACTCCCGAAAATGTCGCCAAGCTCAAAGCCCTTGCCGACGCATGCATCCAAACGGCCATGGGCCAATAAACGGATTTCCAACGCCAACCAACACGCATCACCATCCCATGAAAAGACACCTGCAAGTCGTGGCGGCCTGTCTGGTCGCCGGAACCTTCGCCGCGGACCGGGCATTTGCCGACCCGGCCGAAGCCGAAGACACAGCCTACCGCATGGCCAAGCGCTATGTGGACAAGGGCTTTGCCATGGCCCCCACCGACAATTACGGGGTCGCCGGGCAGGGCGAAGCCATCCGGTTCCTCATCCCCGTCAACAAAGGCCTCGACTATGTGTTTCTGGTCGGCACCGACCAGATGGCCATTGACGTCGACCTCTACGTCTACGACGACGTGGGTGGTTTGATTTTGGACGACCGGCGGGTCGGGCGGCTGGCCGGGGTGCAGTTTCGTTCCAGCTACAACGGGACCGCGGTGGTTTACATGGGAATGGCGCAGGCGCGCGGGCTCGCCTCGTGGTATGTGCTTGTCGGGCGCCGTGGTGTTTTCAAGACGGGCATCGAAGCCCCCGAACCGCTTCAGTTCAACCGGAGCGTGCCCAACGACCCCGCCCAGGGGCCCTAGCCCTTCTCATCCAACCACAGCAACCCACCATCCATGAAACACCTCACCTCAGCAGCCCTGCTTGCCGCGGCGATTTTGGTCGCGCCGGCCTGTTCCCGCACCGTCTATGTCGAAGTGCCCGTGCCCGTCGAGGTCAAGCCCAAGCCCACTCCCCGCCCGACACCGCGCCCAAGGCCGCGCGTCGACAACCCGGACGATTTCAACGCGGTTGGCAAGCCGACGACCTATTCGGGGTATTGACCGCCGGAGGCCCGGGTTGCCGGAGCCGGAGGTGACAGCTTTCGGGGGAGTTTGCCCGTGAGGGGAGTTTTCATCCTTGGCGATGCGGGTGCGGTGCGTGTCGTCGAGTTGGTGAAGGGGAGCCGGTGTGGTTTCGAGGCTTCCGGCGGGGGCATTGAGCTGCGTGAAGCGGGAGATCCCGGAGATGCCCTGTTTTCCGTCACGTGGGATGCCTCGCAGGGGACCTGGATTCTTGAGCCCGGGGGGGCGGCACCGGGACGGTGTTTTTGGCGCGGGGGGGACATGCCGCCGGTGGTGGCGCTTGCCGATTGGAATTTCTTCCAGGCGGCGGACTCCGGGGTTTGGTTCAGGAAATTCCCGCAGGCTCCGGTGTTTCGCGGGGCGGCACCGGGTGAGATCCCGGCTCTTGACGGGTTGGTGTTCGGGCGGATGCCGACGGATGCCGACGGAGACGATTTGTTTGTCGGATTGGATCCCGAGGACCGGAAAATTTCGCGGCGCCACGTGTCCCTTGCGTCGTTGGACGGGCGTTTTGCGATCCGGGACGAAAGCCAGACCGGGACATATTTGAATGGTCAGCGTTTCGAGAAGCAGGTGCTGGCTGTTGGCGACAGGTTTTTGCTCGGGGCATACAGTTTCGAGTTCACGGGGCTTGGGTTGCGGAGGACGCAACCGCGGATCGGCGGCAAGGTGGAGGCGGCGGGTGTGGGCTTCAGTGCCGGGGGGAGGCAGATCCTGCGGGCGGTCGATTTGCATGTGGACCCGTGCTCCTTCGTGGGGATTTTGGGGGGCAGTGGGCAGGGGAAATCGACCCTGCTCAACGCGCTCTGCGGCATCAATCCCGCAACCGAGGGTGCCGTGCTGGTCGAGGGACGCGCCATCGACGATCCCGCCGCAATGCGCATGGCCGGCATCGGTTTCGTGCCCCAGGACGACATTGTGCATCCCGAGCTGCGCGTGCGCGACGCGATCCTCTACAGCGCGCGCCTGCGCCTCAACCCGCGGATACCCCCGCGGGAAATGCGCGCGTTGGTGGACGAGACGATCGTCCGGCTGGGTCTTGCCGAGCATGCGGGCAAGCGCATCCTGCAGCTCTCCGGCGGGCAGCGCAAACGGGTCAGTATTGCGACCGAGCTGCTGGCCAAACCAGCCGTTCTCTTCCTTGACGAGCCCTCCTCGGGCCTCGATCCCGCGACCGAATTCGCCCTCATGAAAATCCTGCGGGGTCTTGCCGCCCGCGACTGCACGGTCATTTGCACGACCCACGTGCTCGGGCGCGCCTATCTCTTCGACAAAATCGTTTTCATCCACGGGGGGCGCATTATTTTTGACGGGCCGCCTGATGCGGCCGGCGAGACCTTCGGGGTCGAGAGCCTGGATCAGGTTTATGTGCGGGTGGCCGAGGAGGGGATGAGCGGTGACGACTGGGCGTCCTCCTTCGAAGGCTCGCGCGGGGAATTGCCGGTGGCAGAGCCGGCGCCGCCGCAGGTGGATTTGGGCGGGTATGGCGATCTCCCTCCCCCTCCGCGGGAAAAGCCGGGCTTTGTGGTTTCCCTGTGGGTTCAGTTGCAGAGGCAGTGGAGCATCATGGCCGCCGACACACTCAATTTGGTTTTTTTGTTGGCGCAGCCGTTGTTGATCGCCGTGTTGGTCGGCTGGGTGGCCGAGGACTACGTGCTGCGGATGTTTTTGTGTGTGGTGGCGACCCTGTGGTTTGGATGCAGCAACGGCGCGCAGCAAATCATCCGCGAGCTGCCCATTTTCCGCCGCGAGAGGGTTTGCGGGCTGGGCCTCAACGCCTACCTCTCGAGCAAATACCTGTTTCTGGGCCTCATCACGACCCTGCAGGCGCTTTTGCTGCTGGCCGTTGTGCAGACGACCTCGCTGGCGGTCCGGCCACCGGAACGCACGGTCGCCGGATTGGCCGCCGAATTCCGCGAAATCACGACCCCCCCCGAGGCGGCCCCGTTGGCGGCCACCGCCGAGGAGATCGCATTTGAAGCCGTCGAGGAGGGGGTGCAACAGTCCTCCGAAGTCGCCGAGCCGGCGCCTCCCGCGGCACCCTCGAAGGCCTCTGCTCTGCGGCCCGATGTCTGGATCGCGGCCGCGGCGGCGTGGTTTTTCGAGTTGCGGTGGAATGTGAAAGACGCCGTCGAGGGAGCAGGCCGTTCGCTTTTGGGCGTGGTGGCCACCACCGTCGGCATCAAACTCCTTGCCCTTGCCGCAACCGCACTGGTCGGAATCGCCATCGGCCTCGCCATCTCCAGCCTCGTCCAAAACACAGCCCAGGCCGTTATGTGGGTGCCCCTTCTCCTCATCCCACAAATTTTATTCGGAGGTGTCGTCCTCAGCCTGCCCGAGCTTTCCCGCGGCGCACGGGCCGTCTGCGCCGTCATCCCCAGCTTCTCGTGTCAGCGCCTCATGGATGTCTCAAATGTCTACGGCCAGGCGGTGCCCCTGCTCAGCAACCGGACCAAAATCCCGCTGTTTCTGACCCCCGGCGAAAAGGAGGCCGTCCAGTGGAGCGTCGCCGGACGTGAATTCACCGAGTACTACGACAAACTTTCTCCGGGCAACACCTCGTGGCAGAACCTCGCGGTCTTCCCCTTCGCCGCCGGCCAACACCGCCATGCATTCTCCACCGTCCGCACCGCCGCCGGCTCGACCAGAAAACTCTTCAACGAAACAACCGAAACCCGCGACGACGTCCGCTACTCGAAAGGCCGCGTCTTCCTCAACCTCGCCCCCGCCCGCACCTCCGCCGCCGTCCTCGGCGGCTGGATCGCCCTCTGCTACGGCGGCGCCATCCTCTCCCTCTCCCTCCGCCAAAAAGGCAAATAGCATCGGCCTGCGGAACGCACTGCGTGTCTGTCATGATCTGCTGCGTCCGGGCGGTGGCCTCGATCCAAAAGGCTGGCTTGGCGGATATTTGCGTTACGGGATCAAATGCGCGGGTTTTTTCGTCCGATCTGGCGGGACGCTTGAGCGGGCGGCATATCGAGATCGGAGTGCATCCGCTGGATGAATATCCGCGAATTCTTGTTGACCGATTGATGATGAATTCGAAGAGGCGGCCCGTCTGATTATTTTTGGCGAATGACCTCCGATGAGCCCGGCAGGGGCGCATCTCCGAAACGTGCAAAAGCGGAAGGAGTGGCGGCAGAGTCGCGCGGAAGACCTCATC
>CAZGNH010000490.1:0-1918 GCA_964527025.1 uncultured Chthoniobacterales bacterium
CCGCTGAGACCGCCGGCCTTCCAAGGGGCTTGGCCCAGCACCCGCGTGGGGGTGGCCTTCTCGATGGTGGCGGGCTCTCCGGTCGCCGTGATGATCTTGCCCCCCTCTTTCACCTCGAGCCGCACCGGCCCGGCCAGCAGCTCGCGCTCCTGGCTGGTCACCTGGCTCCAGAAGCCCGCCGGGCCGTGGCTGTGGCGGCGCAGCACGCTGCGCACCACCGGGCCGTCGGACTCGACCTCGAGCGGCGTGAAGGGCGGAATCACGATGTCCTCGCGCCCGAGCTGGTTGCCCTCCCACTCCGCGCGTTCCCGGCGGATGTTGCGCTCTTCGATCACCGATTCTTTCCCGCCGGTGAGCGTGAGCGTGAGGGTGTAGTCGCCCTCGGGGATGTCCGGCACCGGCATGGACTCGCCGCCGGCGGCGGTCGGGAGCTTGCCGGATTTTTCGGCCAATACCTCTCCGCCCCCTGCGGGGCGCAGAGCAAGGAGCCACTCGGTGGCGTCTTCGGGCGGCTTCGGCAAGTAGATGCGCACGAGGTTGTGCGAGGGGTAGTAGGCGTAGCGGTAGTCCAGCGAAAGGTCGGTGAAACGACCGTGCAGGTCTTCCTCGGTCGGCGGCTTGGAAAAAATCTGCATTTCAGCCGCGCCGACGACGCCCCCCTTGTGCGCCGAGGAGAAATCGAACCGCAGGTTCTTCGCGCGGATCGGTGAAGGCAAAGTCACCACTTGGGGACCGAACCCGTTGCGAAACAATCCCTGGGCCACGGGTTTTTCCGCGCCGTCCGCATAGACCGCATAGTCCTTAAAAACATTGAATCCGACAACTCCCCGCCCGTAATACACAAACGACGAGATCGGCACGGCTTCCTTCCAGGTAAAAGTGAGCGAATGGGGGAGCTCCTTGGCCTGGACATTCCAACCCGTGCGCTGGTCATTGCGGCTCCCAAGGGGCGCAATCTTGCCGTCGGCCACGGTGGCCGCCGCACCCGGAAAGCTTTCTACCGAGGCCGTTATTTCTGCCTGCGCCGCGAGATTCGGATTTTTCGAGGAACCGGCCGTAGATGGGAGGGTTGCGAAACCAGCAGTGGTCGGGGTTTTCGCCGGGGCGGTTGAAGATGGCGGACTGCTCTCTTTGTTGGCGACCGGCACATATTCCCCGGAGGTCTTAGTTTGTTCGGATTCCCCGGAGGTCTTATTTCCTTTGACCTTTTCCTCGGCGGCCCGCTGCGCTGCGGCGGCCAGCTCGCGCAAGTTGGTCGCCGCCATCGGGACGAATACGTTCGCCTTAAGGTATTGCAACTCCAAGCGATCTTCCTTCCACGAAACCAGCCCGACCGAACGACCGGCTGGCAGCGTGACCTCACCGACCCGTCGCCCCTCGTGGAGGGCGGGAAACTTGACGGCTTGCCTCAACTTCACCTCCCGGGGCTGTTGGTCCGGGTTATTTCTCAACCAAACCAACGGGTCCACTGGCTCAGGCGTCGGCTCGGGTGTCGGCTCAGGTGTCGGCTCAGGTGTCGGCTCGGGTGTCGGCTCGGGTGTGATTTCCGGAGCGGGTTTGGAGAAAAAGCGGCTGACCTCTTCCCACAAATCGCGAAGGGCTTCTTCCGGGGGCCGGTCACCACTCCAACGGTGAAAAGCCCATGCGCCGGACGCCACAAGCGCGATCACCAAAACGAAAAATAATTTGCGGCCGGATTTTTTAGGAGGGGGTTTTTGCATCGGATTGTAAAACTACCAACCTCACACCATTTTTTTCATTCTGTCAAGTGGTGTTAGAAAAGCAACCAATTTAATCCATGTGGTATTATACGCGCCCAAGCGCGAGTCTAATTTGAGCGGGGGAAGCCTCCGTGTAGACGCACAGGCGCAGGGTTCATTTTGCCTTTTGTTTCAGCACGCTTGCGTTCTTACCACTG
>CAZGNH010000491.1:0-5622 GCA_964527025.1 uncultured Chthoniobacterales bacterium
TCAAAATCTCCACCTGTGGCTCCCGACACCTCCCCCTCCTGAGCAAATGCCCGCGGAGCAAACACACCCCCACCCCCCAGAAGCAAAGCCCACAAGAGAACGGCCCGCAGTGGCACCAGACGGCTGTCGGACGACCTCTGCATCATCGTGGGAAACTCCCTGTTGATGCATCACGTTCTGCGCGGCGGCGGCGCCAAATTGCAAGACCGCCGAGGGCAACGGCAAGCAGGCCAATGGTCGTTGGTTCGGGGATGCCTTGCATCACGAGTTGAATTTCCGAACTGCTAAGTGCGCGGTCAAAAACTTGGACATCGTCAAACAGCCCCGCCAGCGATGATCCTGTAACGAGATAGTTGGCAAAGAACATCTGAGCGGTTGCATCATCAAGGACGGGAATGGAGGTCATGCTGCGGGCGAATTGGTCGCCAGGCGTGAGGGGGTCAACGTCCTGAATCACGCCATTCAAGTAGATACTGAATTCCAAATGATAACCGTCAAAAACCCAGGCAATGTGGTTCCAATTGTCGTCGGAAGCTCCTGTGATGCCGGTGGCGTAGACATCGGTTCCGGCTTTGACTTGCAGACCGGCAGTTGGATCGAGACCGCCGAATGCGAGGGTGAAGCGCGTGTCCTGCTGATCTAAGAGATACCCGCCGGTAGCGGTCCCCTTGTACCAGTTTGCAAACGTGAAGCTGTTCGAAGTCGTTTCGACATCCACCGCCATTCCCGCACTGCGTGACGAAAGCACGTCCCCCGCGCTCGGCATCAAGCACAACTTCGATATGTGTCGAAGTGGCCGCCACGGTGGTGGCATTCTTGTCGTTTCCGGAGATGTCATAGATCGTGGCCGGGGCGTTGCCTTTGTTTGTGTAGGTGCCGCCGGCAAAAGTGTAGCGCACAAGCGCGCCGGACATGTTCTGCACTTCACTGGCTTGGAGGCCATTGATAAACACTTGGGAAACACTGGTGCCGAGCGAATCGTTGCCCCGACCCGTGATCTTCAGTGTGCCCGAGGCGTTGGCGCGCCCGGAAAACGTGAAGGCCTGGGCGGCATTGGTTGCCGGCAGAGTGCTTCCAATGAAGGAATAGGCCTCGCGCGCCATTTGCGTGCCGTTGGCATCCTCGACCTGCCAGTCGCTGTAGCGCGTCGTGCCGATGCTTGCTGAATCGTAAGACCAAATGGTGAAGTCGTAATACTTGTTTGCCGTGAGGCCCGAGAGGTTGATGTCAAACCCCTTGTCCGAAGGCGTGGAATCCCCGGGTGCGTACACGACATCCTGATAGATTTTCGCCTGGGTGAGAGCTGGCGGGTTGTCCGTCGGCGAGCTCCGAAGCCGGTCATAATCGCCAAAAACGAATCCCACCGGATCCACATCGATTGTCACGCCGCCAAAGGTGGCAGTCATCTCACCAGCTCCACCAGAGTCAATATGCAGCACATCAAACCCCGGCTGGGTGTTCGTCAATGCGGCTCGATCGTTGATATCAATACTCAGGATCTACGCCGGGGCCGCGCCTGCGCACAGCAGGAGGGTTGCCAGCGCGGTGAGTGCCGGATTTGAAGTGGCCTTGTGGGCGGCATAAGAACCGTTGCCGGTGGAGCGGGTGGTGGATTGTGTTTTCATTAGTTATGGTGGGGGCTGGTGGGGCGTTAATGACAGGGAGCAACTAATTGTAACCTCAGGGGTTGGGGTGCATTGTGTCAAGAGAAATCTGGATGATATTCACGTTGGTTTATGGGTTGGATTCTTCGGATTGTCGGGCTGTGAATTCCGCTGCCATTTCCGTGGCATCGCGTGTTCCGTTGGCGATCACCATGGTGTGGCGCAAACGCAATTCCGCTTGATGTTCGAGGTCCATGCCATGGGTCGAGACGAAGGGGAATGCCGCGCTGGGCTGGCCGCGCCGCACAAACCACCGGTTTGGGAAACCCGGGTTCCCCGGGTGGTCCGCAAGGAGCAGTGTTGTTTCGTTTGGGGAATCGTCGTGGGATCCATGCAGGACGATCCACGGACAAGCTGTCCCGTGCAGAGCCTCCTCGCCCTTGAGAGCGTCCGGCCCGAAGACCCCGTCTCCGCCCGGAGCGCCAAAAAAATCGCGTGAAAGGCGGATGAACCAACCGGTGTAATGGGAGCCGGGAAGCCCCTCCTCGGAAGCGTAAGTGCCCAGCCGGAGGGTTTGCCCGCTCACGTTGACGATGCGGATGTCGAAGTCAATCCTCCACCATGCGCCCGGCCTGTCCACCGTGACGGTCATCCGGCGCACGTCTTCCATCCATCGTTTCCCATCCGGAACGAGCCAATCCACACGTTCCACCAGACGCGCTTCCGTGCCCGACGCCGCCCGCTCGATCCATTCCGTGTGAACCTGGCGGCCGATATTGGGGCGCATCTTGTAGCCATCCTCCCTGCGGTATGTGACGCCCCCCCAGAAGTTCATTCCCGACACACAGCACATTGTCATTGCCAACCCGTGATGCCACCGGTGGTCGTTGGGCCGGTAATTGGTCACACAGTCTCCCGCAAGGGTTCTCAGCTCCGCGAAGCAGGGCTTGGGGCTTTCCACCGCGTCCACCCCGGGCCCCGGCTCCGCCCTGTAACGTGCGAGCCTTTGCCCGTCCCACTCCAGGTCGTGCGCCCCCGTTTCCGTTTCCCGCCATGTGAGTCCTTCCCGCATATCAGCACCCCTCCCATGCGAGCGCCCGCAGGGCTTCGGGATCCGGCTCGATGCCGATCCCCGGCTCATCGCCGAACACAACCGCACCATCACGCTCAAACCGCGCTTTGTCGGGATACACCCCGGCATCGTCCATGAATTGCGACCCGTTCAATGCAGCCGGGCCCGCGCACCCGCACGCCAGAGCTGTCTGGCATGCAGCCACCTTCACCAACATTCCGTCGCTCAACCCGCTCACAAGCATCCCAAGCCCCGCGGCCCGTGCCACCGCCGCCTGGTCCAGACTCGGCAAAATCCCGCCCGAACGCGTGAGTTTCAGCACGAACCAGTCCACAAGGCCACCGGCCGCATAATCGAAGAAATCTGCTGCGCTGACGGTGGCCTCGTCCACTGCCAGGGGCAGGGATGTCCGCCTCCGCAACCCCGCCATCAAGTGCCTTGCATCCGCGGCAAGCGGCTGCTCCAGCACGTCCACGCCCTCGGCCCGGAAGATTTCCGCGAGCCGGGCCGCCTCCGGCAGGGACAACCCCTGGTTTGCATCCGCCCAGATAAATGCCCCGGAGGGCGCGCCTGCCTTGACCGCACGCGCAACCGCGGCATCCATGTCCGGCCCCCCGCCAAGCCCCGCCTTGAAATTGAAGTGGTGCATCCCTTTGTCTCGCCCCTCCGCCACGTCCGCCGCCGCCCGGTCGGGCGTTGCCCCCGTCACCGTCCAGCTCAATGCGACCCGGGCGGGAGCCGGGTTTCCACCCAAAAACGCCCGCAGGGGAACGCCCGCCCGCCGCGCGCACAAATCGTGCAAAGCCAAATCCAGCGCGGCCTTGGCCACCGGCATCCCGGTGCTCGGCCCCCGACCAACCGCCCCGTGCATCCGGGCCTGAAATCCCCGACGGTCCCATACCTCAAGACCCATGACAGCCGGGCCCAGGTGCCCATGGATGGTCGAGACCACCGCTTCCGGGGTCTCATACGACCATGAGGGGTGCGGCCGTCCTTCACCCCACCCGTGCGCCCCGTCGGAATCCGTCAGCCGCACCAGAATCAGCCGCGCCTTCTCTCCGGGCACCCCGGCGGATCCCGAGGCAAATTTAAAAGGGCGTGTGACCGGCACCGCCACCGGGAAGATATCCACTTTTTCGATGCGGCTCATTCGTCCCCCCTTGGCACGCGGGCCTGTCCGCCATGAAACGACGTATAAAACGGATCGCCTGGAAGGATCGAACCCCGGACGACTTCGGCGCCCGTGAAGGCCGACTTGTAGATTGCGGTCACCAGCTCGATGGTTGCCCGCGCTTCCTGTCCGGAGGTGAGCGGTTCCCGTCCCGCCTCCATATCGTCCAGCAGAGCGCCTATTTGCGTCCCGTGATGCACCGGGACATCGGTGGGTATGGCGGGGAATGCCCCGGCTTCGTCCGCACCCGTCTCCGGAGTGGGCGTGAGAGTCCAATCGTTGTTGGTGTAGGCGTAGAGGTGCCGTAATTCAACGGTTGCGCGCTGGAAATCCAATCGCAGATACGTCTCCTGCCGCGGGGCCAGCACACTGTTGACGATGCTTCCCATGGCGCCGCCGGCAAACCGAACCATGGCCATCGACACATCCTCCACCTCGATCTCGCGGTCCAGTGCCCGTGCCCACGCCAGCACCGCCTCCCACCTTCCCATCAAATGCAGGAAATGGTCCATCGCGTGGATCCCGTGCCCGACGGTGGGCCCGCCAAGTTCCGTCGCCCACTTCCCGCGCCAGGGCACCTTGTAATATGCCGCGTCCCGAAACCAAAGCGTATGGCAGATACCCGTCAAAAGCCGCCCGAAACGCCCCTCGGCAGCCAGCCGCCGGATGTGTCCGGTCCCGGAACCAAACCGCATCTGAAACACCGACGCGCAACGCTTTCCGGTTCGCCGCTCCGCTTCCTGCACCCGGTCCAACTCCGCCAGCGAGCCGCATATCGGTTTTTCGCACAGGACCCATGCTCCCGCATCGAGCCCTGCAACCGACTGCTCCGCGTGAAACTCCGGCGGCGAACACACACACAGCAACCCCGGACGCTCGCTCTCCAGCATCGTCCCGAGATCCGTGTAAAAACGCGGAATCTTCCTGTCCCGGCAGAAAACCTCCACCCGGTCCCGGTCCACGTCCATGCCCGCAACCAGCTCGACCCGCTCCGGATGCATCCGCAGGCCGTCCACATGCGCCCCCGCGATCCCGCCCGTCCCGACAATAACCGCCTTGATCATGAGGCCACCATGCTCCTCAAGGCACGAATTGGCAATGGACAGATTGCGTTTGTTTTTGTATGTTTTTGATATGCCTCCCGGTTCCGCCAGCCAGCTCGTCTTAATCAAGGTCGCCCCCCCCGTGGCATCCGCGCCGCGGCTGGGTCCGGACGGGGCGTTTTTTGTCCGCCCGCTTCATGCAGCCTGCCACCAACCCGCAATGCAGGCGGCAACCCGCCGCTTGGAGCATGCCCACGAGGTCCATCATGTGGTTCTTGTGGAAAAAGGGCACTCGATGTTTCTTTTTGGTGGGGAAGCCGTTGACGCACTGCCCGGCACTCTGTTTTTGATCAGTCCCGGCCAACCCCATTCCTTTGATGTCCCGCGTGGCCACGGGGTCTGGTATTCCGAAGTTACGTTTGAGATCGTCACCTCCTCCGGCAATCCAGTTCATGAGACCCTTCACAAACTGCTTGCGTCGTGGTCCGGCCTCTTCCTCGAGCCATGGCACCAGGGCTCGCCGGTTGATCCGCCGACTTTCGCGGCCCTGAGCGGTTTGATTCGTTCGGTTGTCGCAGCGGGCAGCCAAACAGGAGTCGCCGATACGTTCGACCTCGACATCGCCCTCACCGCATTGCTCCACCGGATCGCCAAAACCATGGCGGCCCCGCCAACCGATGTGCACGACCCGGTCAAGGTGGTCCACGAAGCACTCGCCGCCGTCGGCCCCGG
>CAZGNH010000492.1:0-8165 GCA_964527025.1 uncultured Chthoniobacterales bacterium
GGTGCTCGACGGGATGTTCAAGGCGACCGGGCACCGCAACGCTTACTTTCCGCTCTTCATTCCGCTGAGCTACCTCGAGAAGGAAGCGGCCCATGTCGAGGGCTTTGCCAAGGAGTGCGCGGTTGTAACGCACCACCGCCTCGAGTCGCGGGACGGGAAACTGGTGCCCGCCGGCGAGCTTCCGGAGCCGCTGGTGGTGCGGCCGACCTCGGAAACCATCATCGGGGCCGCCTATGCGCGCTGGGTGGAATCCTGGCGGGATCTGCCCATTTTGTTGAACCAGTGGGCCAATGTTGTGCGATGGGAGATGCGTCCGCGTTTGTTTTTGCGGACGGCGGAATTTCTCTGGCAGGAGGGTCACACGGCGCACGAGACGCGCGGGGAGGCCGAGGAGGAGACCCTGCGGATGCTCGGGGTGTATGAGACCTTTGCGCGGGATTATCTGGCCCTGCCGGTGCTGACCGGCGAGAAGAGTGAGAGCGAGCGTTTTCCCGGCGCCCTGCGCACCCACTGCATCGAGGCGATGGTCCAGGACCGCAAAGCCATCCAGGCGGGCACCTCCCACTTCCTCGGGCAAAATTTTTCGAAGGCCGCGGGCATCCAATTCCAGTCGCGCAACGGCGCGATCGAACATGCGTGGACGACGAGCTGGGGAGTGAGCACCCGGCTGGTTGGGACCCTTGTGATGGCGCACGGCGACGATGACGGATTGGTTTTGCCGCCGCGGATTGCGCCCGCCCATGCGGTGATTCTTCCGGTCACACCCAAGGAGGGGACACGGGCGGCTGTTCTCGAGGCAGTCGACCGTCTGGCCGCGGATTTGCGCTCCCGTTCCTTCGGCGGCATTCCGCTTGCCGTCGAGGTCGATGCCCGGGACATGGGGGGCGGGGTCAAAAATTGGGAATGGATCAAGAAAGGCATTCCCCTGCGCATCGAACTCGGGCCGCGGGATCTGGAAAACGGCACCGTCGCCATCGCCCGCCGCGACCGCCCCCACAGGGAAAAATCCATCCTTCCCGCAGGCGAGGCCGCAGCCGGCGTCCCCGCCCTCCTCGAAGACATCCAAAACACACTCCTCGCCCGCGCCACCGCCTTCCGCGACACCCACACCCGCACCATCGACTCGCGCGACGAGTTCCAACAATTCTTCACCCCGGAAAATCCCGACAAACCCGGAATCCACGGCGGCTTCGCCCTCGCCCACTGGGACGGCTCCCCGGAAACCGAGGCCGCGGTCAAAGATGAACTCAAAGTCACCATCCGGTGCCTGCCTCCCGGCCCCGGCGAACCGGGCACGTGCCCGTTCACCGGCCGCCCGAGCGCCCGCCGGGTCGTCTGGGCCAAATCGTACTGATCGATGGGCGGCCTCCCGACATCCGGCCCGAAGGCCTATCATGTGATGACCAAGCCGATCGGGCCGCTCTGCAACCTCGATTGCAAATACTGCTTCTACCTCGAAAAAGAAAAACTTTTCCCCTCGAACGAAAATTTCCGCATGTCGGACGAGGTGCTCGAAAATTACGTCCGCCAATACATCGGGGGCCAGTCGGTGCCCGAGGTTTCGTTTGCATGGCAGGGCGGCGAACCAACCCTGCTGGGAGTCAAATTCTTCCGCAAGGTCGTCGACCTGCAGCGCCAATACGCCAACGGAAAAACCATCACCAACGCCCTCCAAACAAACGGCACGCTCCTCGACGACGAGTGGTGCGCCTTCCTCGCAAAACACGGGTTCTTGGTCGGCCTGAGCATCGACGGCCCCGCCAAACTCCACGACACCTACCGGGTCAACAAAAAAGGCGGCGGATCGTACCAAAAAGTCATCGCCGGCCTGCGCCTGCTCAAGAAACACAAGGTCGAATTCAACACCCTCACGGTCGTCAACCGCGTCAATTCCCGCAGACCCCTCGATGTCTACCGCTTCCTGCGTGACATCGGGTCGGGCTTTCTCCAGTTCATTCCCCTTGTCGAGCGCCTTCCCGACACGGAGGCAAAGTCCCTCGGTCTGGATCTCGCGACCCCGCCGCGCAGCGATCAGGAGGGCGAGGTCCGCATGCCGGTCACCGATTGGAGTGTCGAACCACGGGTTTTCGGCGACTTCCTTTGCACGATTTTCGACGAGTGGGTGCGGCGCGACGTCGGCAGCACGTTTGTGCAGATCTTCGACGTCACCCTCGGCAATTGGGTCGGTGCCGGCGGCGGACTCTGCGTCTTCAGCGAAACCTGCGGCACCGCCATGGCCCTCGAACACAATGGCGACCTCTATTCCTGCGACCATTACGTCTATCCGCGCTACAAACTCGGCAATATTCTAAACACGACCATCGCAGAAATGGCCGCGTCACCCTTCCAGCGCCAATTCGGCCTCGATAAAAAGAACACCCTCCCCCCATTCTGCCTCGCCTGCGACGTGCGCCACCTCTGCCACGGTGAATGCCCCAAACACCGCTTCATCCGAACCCCCGACGGCGATCCGGGCCTCAATTATCTCTGTGCAGGTTACAAAAAATTCTTCCACCACAGCACCCCGGCCATGCAACACATGGCCTCCCTCCTCCGCGCCGGAAGACCCGCCGCCGACATCATGGCCCCAAAACCCCACGCCTGATACCCGGCGGGGGTGTGCCTTTTTTTTCCGGATAATGGGGATTACTGGAGCCGTGGCCGGGCCAATAGCGCTTCACGTGCGGAGTTCGGCGGGTGCCCGCGAACAAACCAGATTCCTGTAGCGCCTGCCCCGTGTTGCCGCCTCGATGGCGGCCGTATCAACCGCAAGCATCTTTCCCCTGCAAAGCTCGCAGATCCGGAAGCCGAGATCTTCGAGAAGGGAGAAAAGGCGCCGGGGAGACCCTCCGCACCGCTCAAGTCCAAAGGGCCAGAATTCCATCATGATCGTGCAAGCCGGCGATGCAGCGAGGATCTTGCGCGCCCCTTCGAGCACCATGAGTTCGGCTCCCTGGACATCGATCTTCAGGAAGTCGATACGCTCGATCCCCGCCCCGGCACAGAGGGCATCCAGTGTTGCACAGCACGCGGTCTCTGCATTCTCAAGCAGGGGATCCGCATAGACACGGTTGTCGCCTTTGTTTTGCGGGTTTGAGTGCAGAACGATTTCTCCCTCCCGGTCGGCTGCCGCCGCGCGGATGGCTCTCGAGGAGGCGTTGTTGGCAGCCAGAGTTTTTTCGAGGAATGAGAATGTTTCCTCATGCGGTTCGATGGCAAGGATGGCGGCGGCTCCCGCCCGGGCCGCCAGTGCGGAATAGAGGCCGACATTGGCTCCCACATCGACAAAGGTCATCCCCGCCCGGAAAGCCCCTCTGAAAAAGGCGGTTTCCGCCCTCTCGTAAACCCCGAGCGCCAGTGCGCCACAAACCACCGGATCGTTGCGGTTGAGAAAAACCTCTGCTTCCCCGATCCGGATCGTCGCGGGAATCACACCCCGCAAAATCCGGTTGGCCACCCGCCGCAACGGGGCGGGCTTCAACAAAACCGTGTAGAGAAATTCCGCGGGTTCCAAATTGTACGGGCCGGCGGCGCGGTTGGCCGGGTCAGGGGTTTGCTCCCTCGAGTTCCCGGAAATCGGTTGCCACGCTCACACCGGTTTCTTCAGCAATTTTGTGTGCGAGGGACTGGATGGTAACGGCAATGAGGATGCGCTTGTCGGGTTTGCGCCCGGTTTGCTTTTCGAAGAGCAGGGTCGCACGGTGAAATTCGGTCACGTCTGCCCCGCTGGCGTTGGACTTGATCTCCGCAACGACAATCGAGCCGTTGAAGACAAGCACATCCAGATCATAGGAACGCGGGCGGTGGTTGATGAATCCCTCGGGATCTTCGCCGCGGAAATGCTCGACCGAGTAACCGAGTGCCCGGACGGTCTCGATGAGACCCTGCCGGAACGTTTCCTCGGCTCCGTCCCCCCACCTCGAACCGATGACTCCGAAACGGTTGTGGATATCACGGAAACCGGTCTCCATCCGCTCCTCGATCCGCTTCTGGGATACCGCCAGTTCCCCAACACGCTGCTCGGTGCGCTTCTGCGCCTCGGCAAGTTCCTCGACACGCTGCTCGGTGCGCTTCTGCGCCCCGGCAAGCTCCTCGACACGCTGCTCGGTGCGCTTCTGCGCCTCGGCAAGGTCTGCCACAACAGCTTTGAGGTCTGCAAAATCGTCTTTGGTGACGGTGTTCCGGAGCTCCTCGAACATGTCGCCAAGGACAGACGCGAGGGCGCGGGCGGCATCTTCTCCCAGAGACGTGGAGAATTGTTCGTAAATCCGGAAGGTATTCACTCTCCGACCATACAACCCGGCGTAAAATCCGGCAAGCGGTTTGCGGGGCCGCTCATCCCTGCCTGTTGCCGCAACTCTCGGAGATGCGCCCGCGCTCTTTCAGGCCCAGACCAGAAAGTCAAAGGACCGGTCGTCAAATCCCGGGAGGCCTTCGTGGCCGAAGTCGGGGTAAATGATACGGTCTTTTTTGCAGGAGAGGTTGTTGAAGACGGCGAATTGGGTGGAAGGCGGGCAAATGGTGTCGGAGAGGGAGATGCCCATGAGGACGTCGGCCCGGATTCTTGGGGCAAGGTGGTGGATGTCGATGTATCCGAGGGTGGTAAAAATTTCCTCACTGCGCTGGTGGGTGGGATCCTGTGTTCGCAGGAAGGTGCGCAGCTCGGCATAGGCGTCTTTCAAAAGGTCCATCTCCCAGATGCGCTTGTAGTCGGAAAGGAAGGGAAAAGCCGAAACACACCGCGTGATGGAAGGGTCAAGGGCGGCACAGGCAATCGAAAGCGCGCCACCCTGCGAGCCACCGCGCGTCGCCATGCGGGTGGGGTCGGTTTCCTCGAATCCCCTCACCACGCGCGCCATCTGGACGGCATCGAGAAATATGCTCCGGTAAAGGAGCTTGTCGGGGGCGTCGGCAAGGCCGCGAATGATGTGCCCATGGTGCGTGTTTCCCCGCACGGGGGTGGGGTCTTCGCTGCGTCCGGCCTGTCCCCGGCAGTCCATCGAGGCGATCGACGCACCTCCGGCCACATAGCGGAGCTTTTCCGCCCATTCGCCGCTGTGGCCGGTGTAGCCGTGGAATTCCAGAACGGCCGGATGTGGATCTCCGGGGTTTTTCGGGCGCAGATACTTGGCATAGATGCGCGCGCCCCCAATCCCGGTGAACCACAGGTGGAAGGTCTCGGCCGAAGAGGCGTGGATTTCCCCTGCCGGTTCGAGTACCGGGTCGGGATCGGTCGCGCCGAGCTCCGCAAGGGCCCGGCTCCAGTAGCTGTCGAAATCGGCCGGTTTTGGATTGATGCCCGTGTACACGAGCAGTTCTTCGGTGGGTTTGTCGATGACTGGCATAAGCGGGTTGGTGACAGGCGGGTTAGTGAAGCATGTCGAGAATCGGGCCCGGCCAGACGCCGAAAACGAGAGTTCCCGCCGTCAATGCCCACAAAACAAGGAGGGTGGCGGCTGAAACGGGCACCGGATCCTGCACGGCGGGCGGTTGCCAGAACACCGCCCGGATAACCTTGAAGTAGTAGTAGAAACCGCAGGCGACAGTGACGACACCGATGACCACAAGCGGAATCAGGCCCGCGCGCACGGCCGCCTCGAAAATGAGAAATTTTCCGAGGAATCCCGCGGTGAAGGGAATTCCGGCCAGGGAGAGGATTGCAAGGGCAAGGATGATGGCGAGGGCGGGTGAGCGCGCGGCGAGGCCGTTGAATGCGGCGATGTCATCCGAGGCCGCCGTCCGGGCCACCACGATGAGAACCATAAAGCAGACAAAGGTCGCAAACGCATAGCCCGCGAAGTAGAAGGCAATGGCCGTGCCCGCCTGGCCGGAACCCACGGCCGCCACCCCCAGCAAAAGGTATCCCGCGTGCGCGATGCTCGAATAGGCAAGCAGACGCTTGAAGTTGGTCTGCGGCATCGCGGCGAGATTTCCAAAAAGCAACGTCGCCCCCGCCAGCACCCCCACCACAGCCAGCACCTTCGCGCGCAACTCCGGCACAACCAGAAACGGTTCGAGTACCCGCAACAAAACAATGAATCCCGCCGCCTTGGAGGCCACGGACAAGTAGGCGGTCACCGGCGTCGGAGCGCCCTGATAAACGTCGGGCACCCAGAATTGAAACGGCACGGCGGCAATCTTGAAGCCAAGGGCCACCATCACGAGCCCGAAACCAAACAACAACCCCGTGTGCCCCTCGGGTGCAAGCCGCGGCATGATCTCCCGCAACCCGTCGAGCGACGTCTGCCCCGACATGCCGAAAATCCATGTGATGCCGTAAACAAGAAACCCGGTCGAGAGCGCACCGAGGATGAGGTATTTGACGCCCGCCTCGAGGGAGTTTTTGTTTCGGCGCATGCTGGCGACCAACACGTAGAAGGTGATTGTCACGAGTTCGAGGGCCACGAAAATCATGACGAAGTCGGAAGCGGTCGTCATCCACATGAGTCCCGCGCAGGCAAAGACCGGCAGGATGAGGATTTCGCCGGTTCCGGCGCCGGGCCGTGATGACGGGATGTAGCGCGCGTAAACAGGCAGGAAATCGATGGCCGCAACAAGTGTCAGCAACGTCGAAAGAATCATCAGGCGCTTGAAGAACATGCCGGGGGCGTCGGCGGTATAAAACCCGAACGCTTCGAGCACGGGGGGGACCGGCCCGGTGAAAAAGCTCGCCACCAGCAGGGCGGCAAGGAAGGCGGCCGCGATCCAGCCGAGGAACCGCTTGTCCTCGCGCGGGGAAAAGGATTCAAGCAGCAGCAGAAAGATGCCGAGGCAAACAAGGCTGAACTCGAGTGAGAGGGGCGGGATCATGGGATTGCCAAAGCCGGGGAAATGAATTGCAGGAGAAGCGGCGGCCAGAAGCCGGCGAGCAGGAGGAGGGCAAGCAGCGTCGTGACACTCCAACGCGGCACGGGCCCCAGATCCCCGAGGGATTCCCACCCCGCGGCCTGGCTGCCAAGAAAAATGCCGCGGTAGGCGCGGAGCATGTAAACGGCCGAAATCACCACACCCCAGACAGCGATCACGGTCGAGGTCTGGTAAAGATTCCAGCCCGGACCGGGCATGGCCCCAAACGCCCCGAAGAAGACCATCAGCTCGGCCGCAAAATTGGCAAAGCCGGGCAGACCCACCGACGCCATGGCCGCAAAGCCGAAGAGCAAACCAAAGGCGGGCATCTGCCGGGCAAGACCTCCCAGACGCGCGAACTCGAGAGTGCCGGTGCGCTCACGCAGCTCGCCACAGAGTGCAAAGAGCGCCGCGATGGTCAGCCCGTGGGCCACCATGGTGAAGGCCGCCCCGTTGAACCCGAGGGTATTCCAAGCGAGAATCCCGAGAAACGCATACCCCATGTGCATGACGCTCGAGTAGCCGAGCATCAGATCGAGCTTCTTCTGTGTGATCGTTACAAGCCCCGCATACAGGATGTTGCCGGCCACAAGCAGCAAAAGAAGCCAGCTCCACCGCTGCACAACCTCCTCCGGAAACACCGGCGCCATCAGCCGCAGCATCCCATACAATCCAAATTTTTTGAGGACACCCGCGTGGAGCATGGCAGCGGGGGCGGGAGCCGAAGCATAGGCCCCGGGAGCCCATGTATGGAACGGGAAGATGGCGACCAGAATCCCAAAGCCGAAGAAGAGAAGCAGAAAGACGCCGTCACCGGGAACAGCCACACCCGCGGCCCCCATCGCGGCCAGCTCGCGCATGTCGAAGGTCCGCGGCGGAATCGCCAACCCGATCAACCCGAGCAGCAGCACAAAACTCGCAAGGGCAAGGTAAATGGTGATTTTCCACGCCGCCGCCTGCCGGTCCCCCGAACCCCAAATCCCGATCAACAAAAAGGTCGGCACCAACGCCAGCTCGTGGAACATGTAAAAGAAAAAAACATCGACCGACGCAAAGGCCCCGACCGCCCCTGCGGAAAGAAAAAGCAGGCTCGCGTAAAATGCATTGGGCATTTTTGCGGGGGTGCGGGCGACAGCGACCGCGGCAAGGGTCACCACCACCGACAAACCCAACATCACAAGGGACAGACCATCGGCCCCGAGGGTGAAGGCAATCCCGAGATCCGGCACAACCGGCGCGGAGGACACAAGCTGGAACCCCCCCAGCCCGATATCGTAGGTTCCCGCAACCAGCAGGAAGGCAAGCACGTTGATGGCCGC
>CAZGNH010000493.1:0-3305 GCA_964527025.1 uncultured Chthoniobacterales bacterium
CTCGGCATCGAGCAAATCGATTACACCTTCCTGAGCATGATCGACCTGAGTGACGGACGGTGCGGGCTCGGCTTCCTTGGACGCGGGCTCAAGGAATACGAAGTGCTCGATGACGCGCAGCGCACCCTCTGTGTCACCCTCTTCCGCGGCTGTGAGACGTGGTTGTGCACCACCGCCTGCTGGGACCGCCTGCCCGACGAGGGGCTCCAGTCGCTTGGCCGCCTCGATTTCCACTACCGGCTCGCCCCCCATGCCGGCACATGGTCCGAAGCCGGGCTGATGCGCGAGGCCGAAAAGCTCAACCTGCCCCTCATCCCGTGCCAGTCGGGTGCCGACCCCGCCGGCGCGGGCCGCAATCCGCTCGGCCTGCGGCAGGAATTTCTCTCCATCGAAAACCCGAATGTGATTCTCAGCGGCCTCAAGAAGTCCGAAGATGGCGGCAAGCTTGTGCTGCGCGTCTTCAACCCGACCGGCGTCCCGGTCACGACACGCATCGCCTTCGGCTTTCCGGTGCGCGGTGCAGTGGAGACCAGCATGGACGAAGAACCGACCGGCGCGGTTTTCGATCCCGCCGACGGCGCTCTCGAACTCGCGCTCGCGCCCAAACAGGTCCGCACCCTCGCCCTCGAACCAACCAACCATTCATGAAAAAACAGTCCATTCCCGGCCTCGGCGAATTCGATGCCGCCAGCGGCCTCATCCCGCTCGAACAAACCTCCGACGCCCGCTTCCGGTGCGGCTGCGACGGCGTGCGTTCAATCACCGCCACCGGCGACCGCAAGGTCGAATTCGTCGCGTTTGCCGCCCACAGCCTCGCCATGGTGAAATCCGCCCTCGGCTACCCGGCCTACTACCCCGTGCACCCGGTCAAATTGAAGAAACCGGTCAAGGCGGTCCTGATGGATCTCGATGGCACCAGCGTCCACAGCGAGGAATTTTGGATTTGGATCATCGAGCGTTCGACCGCCAGTCTCCTTGGCGATCCCGGATTCAAACTCTCCGAGGACGATTTCCCCTATGTTTCCGGACACAGCGTCTCCGAGCACCTGCAACACTGTATCGACAAATATGCCCCCGGCACCCCCATCGAAAAGGCCCGCGCCTTCTACTTCGAACACACCCGGCGCGAAATGCGCGAAATCCTCGAAGGGCGCGGACGCGAAGGCGCTTTCACCCCCACCCCCGGCCTCAAGGAATTCCTCCTCGAATTGAAACGCCGCAATATCAAAATCGGCCTCGTCACCTCCGGCCTCCACGAAAAAGCATGGCCGGAAATCCTCTCCGCCTTCCGCACCCTCGACATGGGCGACCCGGGCGCATTTTACGAGGCCGCCATCACCGCCGGCTTCCCCCTCGGCCAGGGCGCACCCGGCACTCTCGGCGAGCTCTCCCCCAAACCCCATCCGTGGCTCTATGCGGAAACCGCCACCGTCGGCCTCGGCATCCCGTTTGCCGAACGCCACCACGTCGTCGGCATCGAAGACAGCGGCGCGGGCGTCTGCTCGGTCCGCCTCGCCGGCTACACCACCATCGGCATCACCGGCGGCAATATCGGGGAAAGTGGCACGCGCGCCCTCTGCGACCACTTCTGCGGGTCGCTCGGCGAAATCCTCAGCCTCCTGGATTAGCCGCAAACTCTTCTCGCAGCCCGCCTGCCATTTGGTATCAATCGCCCATGGGAAATGCGGATCCGACCGCTGCCAAATCGATCATGAAATCCACAAGACGCCTTTACTACGTGCCAAGCTCGCATTGGGACCGGGAATGGTATTTGCCCTTCCAGCATTACCGGCGGCAGCTTGTCGGGCTGCTGGACGAGGTGCTCGAAAAGCTGGCGGACGGGACCCTGGCGGGGCCGTTCACGGGCGACGGGCAGGCGGTCTTGATCGAGGACTACCTCGAGATCCGCCCGGAGCGGCGGGAGGAGCTCTGCGGGCGGATGCGTTCCGGGCAGCTTGTTTTCGGGCCATGGTATGTGATGCCGGACGAATTCCTGGTTTCCGGCGAATCCCTGATCCGCAATATCCGCATGGGGAGGGAGCTCGTGCGCGCATACGGGGGCACCCCCTCGGACGCGGGATTTGTCTGCGACCTGTTCGGCCACAATTCCCAGATGCCCCAGATTCTGGGTGGATTCGGCATCCGCGGGGGGTTCCTCTGGCGCGGGGTTGATGCGCGCGGCGGGGCACGGGTCGGGGGGATCGGCGCCGATGGCACCCGGTTGCCGTGTTACCTGTTCGGCAAGACCGGCTATACTTGCTTCACCGCGCAGGTCAGGCGCACAAACGAGCCTTTCACCGAATTCAACCCGGCACGGACCCGCGACGACCTTGAGGCCCATTGCCGCGAGGAGCTCGCACGTGTGGGGACCGGCCCCGGTCTGCTCTTTGACGGCAGCGACCACCACTTCATCGACTTCGATGTTTACCGGATCGTCCGGGAGTTCATGGAGCGCGGGGGCGGAGACTACCGGATCGTCCACGGCACGCTGGACGGGTTCCTCGACGAATTTATTGCCGCCGGGCCGCCCCAGCGCGAGCTGCGGGGCGAACTGCGCGAACCGGGACGGTGGGGACTCGCCGAAGACCATCAATGGCTCATCGCCGGCACCCTCTCAAGCCGGGTCTGGATCAAACAGGAAAACGCCGCCTGCGAGTCCCTGCTCTGCCAGTGGCTCGAACCGTTTGCCGCCCTTGCCGCACAAACAACCTGCCACGCACACCCCGACGCCTTCCTGCAGACCGCATGGAAATGGTTGATCAAAAACCACCCGCACGACTCGATCTGCGGCTGCTCGATCGACCGGGTCCACGAGGACATGCAGTTCCGCTTCAGCCAGTGCCGCCAGATCGCCGAGGTCTGCCTCGACGAGGCCCTCACCGCTCTGGGCGCCGCGGCAGACGGTGCCCCGGGCCCCCTCGAACGCCGCCTTTGCCTCTTCAACCCCCTGCCGGTCCCGCGCGACGAAGTCATCGAGTTCACAGTGGAAATTCCCGCCGACTGGCCGGAATTCGAAAAATCAGGGTTTTTCAGCTACGATCCCAAGCCGGCTTTCCGGCTCCATGATGCATCGGGTTCGGAAATCCCCTTCTGGCCCCTCGACATACGCCGGAACGCGACCCGCAAACGGCTTGACCCGCTCAAGTTCCCCAGCACCCATGCCGTGCACGAAGTGCGCGTGGCTGCGCGGGTGCACCTGCCGGCCACAGGCATGGCCGTGCTCACCATCGCGGGGCAGCCGGGGGGCGAAAGGCCCCGCGGACCCCCCGCGGTCGCGCCGCCCCCCCCCCCCCCCCCCCCGCCCC
>CAZGNH010000494.1:0-1831 GCA_964527025.1 uncultured Chthoniobacterales bacterium
AACCCCGCGCGGGTTTTTCCTGTCGGTTTTGTCCCGCGTTCGGAGGGGCCGCGCCTGGTCCGCGTGGCTGGGGTCCCTTTTCTTGTCCGCCTGCGCCCCCGCCCCCGCCTTCGCCGAGGGCTCCGCGCTTCCGCCGGATAAATACGAGTTCCTCTCCGTGGTGGCGGGGCTGTCGTTCTTGACGCTCGTCCTTGGCCTCATCCTGCTGGTGGTGCAGCTTATCCGGGCCTTTCGCCCCAGCCCCGCGCTGCACAAACAATTCGCGGCCATCGACCACACCCACGCCGAATACGTGACCCGCACCGAATGCGCCGACCTCATGCGGCAGTCCGCCGCCGGCGACCGGGAGATCATTGCCAAGCTCGACAACCTCGACCGCAAGGTCTCCGACGGCATGAGCCGCGCCCACGCCCGCATCGACCCCATTGCCGAGGCCGTCGCCGCCACCGCCAAGATGCTCGACAACCACCTCGAAGACCACCGCAAAGCCAAAGCAGGAAACTGACACCATGCCCATCGACCTCTCCCTCACCAAACACACCCTCGCCGTCCTCAACCGCCTCGGCGACCACGCCCTCCCGGTGGACACCCTGGCGGCGGAAGTGGAAATCGCCTCCGGGCGCTCCCTCACCACCCAGCAGATCGAAGCCGTCCTCACCGACCGCCACGCCGCCGGACACGTCGCCACCCGCCAGGACCGCTGGGGCCGCGCCGTCTGGCACATCACCGACGCCGGCCGCACCGCCCTGTCGCAGATTTAACCACGGGTGGACACGGATGAACACGGATAAAAAATTGATCTCACAGAGACACAGAGACGCGGAGAATTTCGACACGTTCGAAGCCATGCAGTCCATCCGGTTATCCCGTTCCCAAACCTCCTCCGTGCCTCCGTGCCTCTGTGAGAAAAACCCGGAGCCCAGCGCATGAGCCCGGAAAAGAAAACCCGCGTCGACGCTTTCGAAGCTGCCCTCACCGAATCGCAGCAGTGGGAACTCTACGACCGCTTCCGCGCCGCGCCCTGGTATGAGGCCGCCCAGTTCGCCGCCGAATCCTACGGCATTCCCGCGCCGTCCAAGAGCGCCATGTACCGCTTTGCCGCCGCCATGCGCGAGGCCGAAAGCGAACGCCGCATCCGCCAGGCCCTGGAAGCCAAGGCGGAGATCGGGCGGAGCATGGAGGCCGTCGGCGGTGTGGATCCCGAACTCGCCCACGCCTGGGAACAGCTCGCCCTCGAATCCGCCCTGCGCGGAGATCCCGACGCCGGGAAACGATACCAGGCCCTCGCCATGGAAATCCGCGCCGCCGCCGTCGAAGCCGAAAAGCTCGACCTCAAAAAGCAGGCCGAAGAACGCGCCCGCGCCGGGCTCGACCTCGAACGCGCCAAGTTCGCCGAACAGCAGCGCAAAAACGAACAGGCCCGCAAGGCCCTCGAAGGCGTGAAAGCCAAAGGCGGGATCGACGAAGAAACCCTCCGCAAAATCGAAGAGGCGGTGAACCTCCTATGATCCCGCAAAGCAATCTCTCACAGAGACACAGAGACGCGGAGAATTTCGACCCGTTCGCAGGATCAACCGCGTTCATCCCGTCCATCCCGTTATCCCGTCCCCAAACCTCCTCCGTGCCTCCGTGCCTCTGTGAGAAAAAACCGGAGGCCGGGCAATGAGCGCCACGCCCTCCAAGCTCTTCCTCCCCTACCAGGCCCGCTGGATCCGCGACAACTCGCGCCTCAAGCTTATGGAGAAGTCGCGCCAGATTGGTTTATCCTGGTCCACCGCCTACCGGCTCGACCGCGAATGCTCCAAGCGCGATGCCCTCTTTGACTGGTGGG
>CAZGNH010000495.1:0-2719 GCA_964527025.1 uncultured Chthoniobacterales bacterium
CGGGCGGTGGCGGTGGTGGGCGGGGGTGGGCGCCTGTCAGTTTGCGGTCCTGTATGCCTATCCGGGAACGGCCTTTCTGCTTGCGGTGCTGAATGCTGCGGCGCTTCCGGCGCTTGTATGGACACGGGGGGTTGCCGGCCCCGTCCGGGTCCAGAGCGGGCGGTGGTTTTGCGCAAACGCGCTGTCGGCCGTGCCGGCTCTTGTTCTGATGATGCCGCTGGTGCCGCAAATGCGCTCCTACCTCGAATACGAATCGTCGCTTGAAAGGGTCATCGGCGGCCAATGGATATGGAACACACTCACCCACTTCGTGGCGGGCACCGGATGGGCCAGGCACAGCGCCCCCGGAGCCGAATACCCGGAAGTGCTTTACCATCTGGGCGGCACTGCATGGGTTTTCCATGCGATCCTTGCCTTTGCGGCGGTGCTTCTGGTTGCGGGTGCATGGCGTTTCGTGCGCGGGGATCCACCCGGCTGGATGGTGGTGGCCGGCACCTTGGTGCCACCGGTGATGACCGTGCTTTTTGCCCGCGCCCGCGGGCACCTGATTTACGAGTCCTATGTCATTTTTGCGCTGCCGGGGGTGGTTGCGATGGTTGCCGCGGGGGCGGCACTGCTGGTGGAGCGGTTCTTTGCCGGGCCGCGGCACGCGGTGCCGCGAGCGGCCCTGCTGGTGCTGTTTGTCGCGGGATTTGCGTCCTTCACGCAGCACACCCGCTCGTGGTTGAGGAACAACCCGCTGCAACCCATCAAGGATTCGGTGCTTGCCTCGCGCGGGTCGCTGGATGTTGCCCCGCAGGCCTCCTCCCCGCTGCTGACGGCCAGTTTTTCGATTCCGCCGTTTCTGTATGATCCCCATGCGGTCGTGTTGGAATCGACGTCCGGGCTGGTGGATCTGCTGCGGTTGGCCGACGCGCGCGGGTGCCCGTTGGTCTTGAATATCGGGATGCCGTGGGCTGCGCGGGAGTATAGTCCCGCCATGTGGGAAATCGCCAATGACCCGCGTCTTTTCGAGGCGCCGGTGGTCCTCCGCGGGCTCGATCCGGGCCTTGACCGCATGCTGTTCCGATACAGGCCGGGATCGGGGCGGGCGGTGGATTTTTCCGATTGGCTCGACAGGCCTCGCTAGCCGGGCACAATGCGCCGGGTGAAGACGACGTGCGCGTTGGGCGGAAGGTTTGAAGCGGGCCTGCGGGTGGCGGGGTGGCTGGGGGTGTTGTTCTTGCTGGTGGCGGGCTGGGGGATGCGGGCGGGCCTGCCACTGGTGGGTTTCAGCGACGGGGACACGTGGGGTTACCTGATGCCGGCGATGTCGTTTTTGAGCGGGGATGGCATCGTCGATGTCCAGGAGCGCGAGTGGGTGTATCCGGCCTTTGTCGCGGCGGCCGTCCGCGCCACCGGGTCGTTCCACGGATTCCTTGCCCTGCAGCAGGCCCTCGGCATGCTTGCGGTGCTGCCCCTGTGGTTTGTGTGGCGCGGGTGGACGTCCATGCTGCCCCCGGGTCCCCTGCTGCGGACACTGGCAACAGCCTGCGGGTTGCTGGTTGTCGCCGTCTACCTGCTCAATCCGCATTTGATCTTTTTAGAGCGTTCGATCCGGCCCGAGACCCTCATGGTTGCCGCGGCCATCGCGCAGCTTTGCTGCATGGTGACCTATTGCCGCTTCCGGTGGCTGACCCCCAATGCCGCGTTGTCGGTTCTGGCGGGTGCCGGAGCCATTGTGCTTGCATGGTTCATCTTCCGGCTCAGGCCGAGCTGGGCCTTCGCCGTGCCCGCAACGGTTCTGCCCGTCGCCATCGGGATGTTCGGGCGCGGCCTGCCAGCAACCGCCAGATTCGCCGCTCCGGCCCTCGGCGCCGCCCTCGCCCTCCTGCTCGTCTGGCTGCCCGAACACCTCTTCTTTGTCAAAAGTGGCAACCCCCGCACCGTCCTCCCCATGACCCTCTTCACGATGAACGCCGCCACGATCCGCGACACGATGGCCGCACGACTCGATGACGGAACCCTGCCCGGCGAACGCGCTGCCCTCTACCGCGAGGTCCTGCCGATCCTGGATTCCGACCTCGGGAAGGCGCGCGGAATGCTCCGGCATTATCCGCAGGTCGGCTTCGATCCCGACTACATGATGTACAAAGCATCGCTTTTTCCGTGGTTGGTGACAGCGCGCGGCTACGGGCACGGCGACCTTGCCGGCTTTTGCTATGCGGCCTACTTCGAGGCATGGCGCGGGAATCCTGCCGGGATGGCAGGCAAGATCACGCGGCAGATGACGTATTTTATGTGGCCCGATCCGTTGACCTTCACGCGCAAACGCATCAGCCTTGCGGAACATTACGCGCACAGCCTTGCGGTGTTGCCCGAATCCCCGCCCGCGGGGGCGGTCGCTCCATGGGTCGTGGATGCCTACAGGACCCACCGGGAGCATCTGCGCGCCGCGGCGGAGGTCTCCGGCGCAAGAATTGAGTCGATCCGGAGGCTGCACCGGTTTTTGGAAAGTTTTGGCCGCTTTGCGCCATGGATTGTCGCGGTATTCACGGTGGCGCTTGCGGCGGTGTTTGTTGCGGACGGAATGCGGGATATGCGTTTGGCCGGATTGGTGGCATTGGCACTTTTCAGTGCTCCGGCGGCCAATGCATTGACCGTGGCCGTGGTGCATGCCCTCGACAATTCGCGCTACCGCGCCAGCTATGGGCCGCTGCTTTTTCTGGCGCTGACAGCC
>CAZGNH010000496.1:0-3031 GCA_964527025.1 uncultured Chthoniobacterales bacterium
CAGGACTTGAAGAAAAACTCGGGTAATCTTTCTGAAAAGGCCCGTAAACAACGAGATATTTTAGTTGACCCCGTGGAACACTTGCGAATCACACTTTGGCACGGCGGCCAACCAGTTTTGCAATACCGCTTCGGCAAGCCCCCGGAGAATCCATGACACAAGCTGTAAAAATTGTTGAGGAGATTCAAATGGCTTTGAAGGCGGGCCTGCGGGACCCGGCGCGCATTTCTCGGCTTGCGGCTGACCATGCGGCGGTTTTGCAGGATGTGAACGACCGGCTTGAGAGGATCGGGGAAGTTTTGGATGCGGGTGATGAGCGGCAGGCTTTTTTGATGGCGGTGCGTTCGCCGGATGTGATGGATGAGGCCGATGCGTTGTGTTTTCCGCTGGCGCATGAGTGGGAGGATGTCTGCAGGGGAGGAAACCTGCCGCCACCCCCGCAGGTGCGCACGAAGGTCGTTCACCGTCTCAACGATCTTTACGCCAAAGGAATCACTCCCAGTCACGGAATTTACCGTGAATTCCGGTCGGCGGTTCTCTCGAGGGACGATGAAACGGCATTGCGGCTTGCGCGGGCGATTGAAAAAGCCAATCCCGCCGACACGCAGGCGGCAAAGGAGCGCGCCCGGCTCGAAGGCAAAGTTCTGCGCCAGCGCATCGAGGCGCTGGACCGCTCGATTGATGGAGGTGGCGACGATGCCATCGAGGAGGCGCTTGGCCGGGTGCGTGAGTTCGAGTCCCTGCTGCCCGGGGGCGACCGTAACCCTTCTGTTCAACGGGCCGAGGAGAGGCTCGAAGAGAGTCGTGCCAAGGCAGCCATGCTCCGGTGTGGGGAGTGGATCAAGCAGGGTTTGGACCTGCGGCATGCGGGACGATGGGAGGAGGTTGGAGGGTGCCTTTCGCGGACCGAAGAAGCTGTTGCGAAGCACTCCCTCCGCCTCACTGAAGCACAGCAATCGCAGATTGCATCCCTGCGTGATTACTTTCTCGAGAGGCACGACGACTTCCAGAAACAAACCGCCTTTGAGGCGGCACTGCGTGAACTCCTGACCGATGCGGAGCTTATCGAGAGCGAATGCCAGGCAAGTGGTGTAAACGCCCTGCCCCGGCTGGCCGGGTCGCTGGCGAGGTTGAACCGCGGGTGGCAAAAGGTTGAATCCTTCGGGCGGCCGGTTGAGGGGGAAACCATCCAGCGGGTCAAACGCCTCGTCGAGTTCCTTAGGACGGAGATTGCGCGCGGGCAAAGGAAGCGCTTGATCACTGTTTCGGTTGCCGTTCTGGCATCCATGGCATTGGTTTCGGCGACGGGCTGGTGGCTTGTCGGCATGTATCGTGCGGGAGAGTGCGCCAAGGAAATTGCCGCCGCGATGGAGGGAGGTCTTGTCGAGGGAGTCGAGCGGCTTGTTGCCTCGGCGCACGAAAGGGGGCTCACGCGATTCTCGCCGTCGCTCGAACGGCAAATCGAAGCGGGGCGGGCGTGGATTGTCGAGAAGGGTGGCGATCTCGGCCTTGCAACACAGGCTCTTGAGTCTCTGGAAGCCATTGTCGCGGCGGAATTTGCCGGGACGGATCCTGTTTCTCTCAGGGAAACTGAAAAGGCGGTCCACGATGCCATCAGTGCACTTCCCAAAGAGCAGCAAGGCGGCCTGCGTCAGCGCCTCACCGCAACGACGGAGCCTATTCAAACATATGTCCGACTCCAGGGAGCCGGGGCGGTCGAAGAAATGCGTGAACAAGTCGCACACTTCGAAACCACCCTCCTCGCCCCGCTCAAGTCCATGCAGGATATCGAAACTTTTGCAGGCAACCTCGAGACAGCCGAGAGGTCTGCGGCAACATGGTCCCACAACGTCCGCCCGGATCTGCCCGAATTCGCCCTTCCTCCGGCACTCCGCGCCAGTGCCGAGGCCATGCAAGGCACGCTCGCCTCCCTCCGAGCCCAGTTTGACGAGCTCACCACCCACATCGAGGCCATGAAATCAGCCGTCACCATCGAGGATTACAAGTTGGCACTCGGCAAAGCAGCGGAATCCCCTCTTCTGCAGATCGAGGAGGTCCAGAAGATGCGCACGGCCGCGGCACTGCCCCCCGATCCGGAGCGGATGCTGGCGGAACTCCTGCTGCCATGGCAACCCGACGCATGGAATGCTGTCAAGCAGGGTGGCGAACCCGCCGAATTGCATCCGACCGAAATCCTGCCCTCGGAGGATTCAAGTATCGAGGCGATCGCCAACGACGAATTTACAAAAAATATTTACATGGCCCGGTTGGAGGGCACTCCCAACCGGGTGATTTACACGAAAGACACGCCGCTGCAGGAGGGGGATACGGAAGAATACGTGTCCTACGAATGGCGGAAGTTCAGAACGTTCTCGGGAAGCAGTGTTTACGATCCGGAGGTTGACGGACCCCTCATCCGGTTCCGCCCCCGCAACTTTGCCGCAAACAAACGCGGGGAAGACCGCGCAACAAGTGCCGGGCAAAAAGGCCCCGCGCCATTTACACGCATCGCCGAGACAATGCGGATTCTGGATATGATCCGCAATACAAAGGTCGTCATTTCTGCATGGGAAATGCTGGACCGCGCAAATGGAGCCGGTGTCCAATGTCCGGTTTATCAAGCCTTTGTCGCCCATCACATGGGTCGGATGACATCCATCCGCCCGCTGGCATGGGGAGGCCACTTCTGCCCAAGCGGCATGGAATTCCTGAATGGGATCCGGAAGGCGTCCAGCGGACGCTCGTTTCGCAGTGGAGACTGGTTGAGACCCGCGCAGGACGAGACACTCCTGAAAAAAATTCGGGAGGTTCTGCCCGAGAAATCTTATTTTTTGCAGGAGGCGCGCATGAACCGCTCGCTTGCCATGGCTGCCAATGTCGCCGGGGGATTGCAATATGCGGGATTTATCGGCCCGGATGGCACCGCGGTTGCAAGGACACCGGCCGCCGGGGCGGACAGCCTTTGGGGCATGGCGGGTGGGGCTGGTCAACAAAAGGCCGCGAAGTTGTTTCAAGCCAAGGATGCGGAAGG
>CAZGNH010000497.1:0-3554 GCA_964527025.1 uncultured Chthoniobacterales bacterium
CGCCCCCCCCGCCCCCCCCCGCCGCTTCCTGACACGGATTGCCGCGGAGGCTCCCCCAGCCCAACGCCTCGATGCGCAAGAAGCGATCGTCGCCTCCCTCGAAGCAGAGGGCGATTTTGCCGCAGCGGCGGCCATGGCGGAGGAAGTGGTCGACGCCCTTGAACCGGGGCATTGGAAATTGCCCGCGGCGACCCGGCGGGCCATCGGCCTTGCGGACCGTGCAGGCGGGCTGGACGCGCTGGCCGCCCGGTGGCAGGAGGCCGGCGACCCGCGGTTTCTCGTGCGCATGGCGGCTGTCGCAGCCCATCGCGGCCATGCGCAGGAACGTCTCCACTGGCTGACCGCCGCAACCCGCGCCCTTCCATCGGATGCATCCCTGCTTCGCGAACACGGCGAAGTCGCTCTTGCACTCGCGGAACTCGAGGCGGCCGAAGCCACCTTCCGCTCTCTCGTGGCTCTCTCACCCATGGACCCCGGAGCACACCTCTCGCTCGCGGAGGTGCTCGCACTCGGAGGCAAAGAAAAGGAGGCCGAAGCCGCAATCCTCGCCATCCCGAAGGATGACCTCGACGATGAACGCAGACTCGGCCTCTTCCTCGATTGGAACCTCCGCGAACCGGCCCGGCGCATGCTCGAACGCGCCGTCACCGGCGATCCCTCCTCGGTGGAGGCGGCACTGCGCCTCGCACATTTCCTCATCGAGGGCGGTGCCAACGACGAGGCGCTTGCCGTGCTGGATGGCATCCGGATGGACGACCCGCAAACCCGCGCGGCCTCGCAGGCGCGTGTCGCCCGATTCCTGAAGGAAGCACGCATGCCGGGCGCCGCCGAAGAATGGGCCCGCCGCGCGCAGACATCGGATCCCCCGGACACTCGGACCATTCTCCTTCTGGCCGATCTCCTCGAAGCACGCGGCGCGCACGACCAGGCCCTCGCCGCACTCGCCCGGGCCGCCCCGCCCGAAGGCCCCCTCCCCGACGAAACCCTCGACCGCCGCCTTTTCTCCTCCATGCAACACAGCGACGCCAAAGACAACCCCTCGCTGCGCAACGCATCGGCCAAACTTTTCGCCGCTTCGCTCCACGACCGGGCGGCAACCGCAAAGACCGCCGACGCATGGCTGCGGGCCGCGCGCTGGGCCTCGTGGACCGAAGATCCCCACACCGCCATCGCAGCCCTCCGCAACGGACTGCACCTCTCGCCCGGCTCCCCGGCACTTCTGGAAAACCTCGCCTCCGAGCTTGAGGCAACCGGCGATTTCGAGGGAGCCATCGCAGCCCTCGCCCGCACTAAATCAAAGGGGTCCGCCAACACACCCGGCATCAACCGCCGCATCGCAAGACTCGAAATCGCGCGCGGCAATCCGGAAGCCGCCGTGGCAACCCTCGAAGCTCTCCGCACCGCATCTCCGTCGGATTGGCTGATTGCCCGCGACCTTGCCGCCGCCATGGAAGCCGCAGGCAATAATTTTGCCGCAATCGATGTCTGGCTGGAGGCATTCGGCCTCGCGCCACCGGATGAAAAGCCCGCCCTCCTGCGGCCAATCCTCGCATGCTTCGCAAGACTCGACCTCGAAGAACGTGCCGCGGCCTTTGTCCGGACCGCCTCGGAGGCCATCCCCCAAGGCCCCGCACGCGCGGAATTCCTCGGATCCGCCGACGCACACGCCCGCGAACTCGGCATGCGCGGTGTGACCCCGCCGGGACTCTCCACCCCCTCCTCCCCACCAGATCCCCGGGATGCCCTCCGAGTTTCCCTTGATCTGGCCCGGAGGGAGGGCGACTGGGAGCGCACCGCCCGCCTCGCCGCCCGCCTTGCCCAACCGCCGGGCGACACCATGGAAGACCACCTCGCACTCGCCTCGGCACTCGAGGCCGGAGGCCGCACGGAGGAGGCCCTCGTGGAGTGGCGCAGAATCGCCGCGCGCTTCTCGCGGTCGGCGGAGACTCTCGGTCTGGCGGCGGAGGCCATGGGGCGGCTGGGAGACCCGGACGGGCGCATGGCATGCTGGCGCAGGGCTTCACGCCTCGCCGCGGTCGCACCCGGGATCCTCCTCTCCCTCGGACGCGCGGCGGCGGCACACGGAGACCGCCCGACGGCCCTTGCCGACTTCCGCACCCTGCTGGAAACCACCGAACCGGATCCGGCCCCCGACCGGAATCCCGCCCCCCTCCCGGCCCGCATCAGCCACGACGCCCTCGGCCTCACCGGCCCCGCGGAATCGGATCCGCAGGGGTGCCGGCTCCTCGCCCTCGCGGAATCGGGATCCCTGCTCGCCAACAGCCCCGACAAAATCCGCGTCCTCAACACACTGGCCGCACCCCTGCCATCCGAACGCGCATGGGCCCTCTGGCACGCCGCGGAACCATCCCTTGCCATGGATGCCCTCGAACCGCTCTCCCGCCGACACCACATCGCGCCCTTCCTTTGCATGGCCATGGAAGCGGACATGCCGGAACGCCTGCGGACATGGATCGACGCAGACGAGCCCGGCGGCACCCGCTGGAGCGACTTCCTGTCCGCCGCCGCCGCAATGCTGGCCTCGGGGTGGAGACCATCCGCCGCCGGACTGGAAATTTTGCTCGACGGGGCCCCGGCTCACATCCACGTGCGCCTTGCGGATGCGCTTGCCCTCTCCGGCGCGCTCCGGCTTGCCATTGCCATGGATCCCCCGACAAGCCTCCCCCCAGAGGCTCTGGCGGAAGCCCATTTCCGCCGTGCGGGGTGGCTGCTCGCTCTGGGGGATCCCGATGCCGCCACCGCCGCCCTCGACCGCACCCTCGCCCTCGCCCCGCCGCCGGATTCTTTGGATTCGCTCGCCGCCGCCGCCCTGCGCGCCCGGTGGCTCCTCGAAGAACCCGCCTCCCGCCCCGCACTCGAACAAGCGTATCTCGAACGCACCGCAGGAAACCCCTCCGCAAAGGCCCTCTTCGCCGCCCTCGGCGGAAAGACCGGAGAATTCGTCCGCCTGATCCGGAATTCCCCGCCCGCCGGAAGCAACGATTTTTTGCAGGATGGCACACGCACCCTGAGGGAAGGCGCGCGCCTCGAATCATGGAACCTCCGGCGCTGCGCCCGCGAACTCTACCGCGCCGCCCCGAACTCCACCCAATCTCTCGAAAGCCGCCGGTTGCTGGAAAACGCCATCGTCACCAGCCGCCTCGCGGAGGCCGACCCGGCCCTCGCAGCCTTCCTCGCCAACGAGTGGGTGGCCCGTGGAGCCCCCCCGAAGGATCTCATTGCGGCCGGCATCCGGGCCACCGGCAATGGCCAAATCCCCGTCGCCCGCACCCTCTTCGAGAAGGCCTTCTCCCTCGAACCAACCAACCCGAACACGTGGACCCACCTCCTGTCCCTCGCCAGCCTTCCCGGCGGGTTCCCGGACGTGCTCCCCACATGGCTCGCAGCAGCCTCCACGGATGAACGCGCCCAAATCCCACCCGACGCAATCCTCCAACTCTCCACAGCCCTCGAAGCTGCCGGCCGCCGACAGGAAGCCGCCGCTGTCCTCTCCCACAAAGGTCTGCCAGATCCCCGCGGACGCCTCACCGCCC
>CAZGNH010000498.1:0-2611 GCA_964527025.1 uncultured Chthoniobacterales bacterium
ACCTTCAACGCCAGTGTCCTCCTTGTCGAAGACAGCCCCGTCAACCAACAGGTCGCCCTCCGCATGCTCGGCAAGCTGGGAGTGCGCGCCCGCGCCGCCGCCCATGGAGCCGAAGCCCTCGACATGATGCGGACAACCCGCTTCGACCTTGTCTTCATGGATCTCCAAATGCCCGTGATGGACGGCTTGGAAGCGGCCCGCGCGATCCGTGCCGACTCTTCCGGCGCATTCGACCCGCGCATACCGGTCATTGCCCTCACGGCCCATGCCACACAGGCCGACCGCGACCGGTGTCTCGAAGCCGGAATGAACGACTACCTTGCCAAACCCATCACCGGCGCCTCTCTCCAGCGCATGCTTGAGAAATGGCTGCCGGCGGAGCTGCTGCGTTCATCCTCCGGCTGATTCCGGGCTTCAGGCAGTCTGGTCTTCGGGTCCGGCATCCATGCGGTGCATGGCATGGGCGAGTTGTCTGGCGCCGCCGCCGGTGAGTTCGTGCGAGGAGCAGGTGATGCGTTCGACGACCGCGTCGGGGGCGATTGCAATCCAGTCGTCTTCGGCATTGGCCGGCATGTCTTTGGTGAGAAGGATGCCGCAGGGTCCTTCGAGGGGTTGGAGGGTGCCCGCTGTCCGGCCGAGTCCGCGCGCGAGCGCGCCCAACCACCCGCTTTGCTTCTCCCGAGGCGGGGCGGCCCCGGCAATCACAAGATACGGAACCTCGCGCCCCATGGCCCGCAGGAACCGCGCCGCTTCGATCGCCACCAAAGCCCCCCCCCGCAGCCCGAGCAGGTGGATGTCCTCCCCGCCGGCCATGTCGGCGAGAACTTGGCCCACGCGCTCCCCCTCGGTCTCCGGGTCACCGCCCGTGATGGGAAAGCCGGTGGTCGCAAGTCTCCACCCGCTTCCCAGCGATGCGATCAACGCGGCAAAACCGCCCGGGGAAGGCGTGTCAAGAACAACGAGCAGGGGCGCATCCAATGCGCCCCCCAGCATCTGGACCGCCGGAACGGCCGCCTGTGGCGCGACCTTCGGTGCGGGATGCGTTTCTGCGGCCCCGGTGGCGGAAGTATCGCCGTCAGGCTGCGGGGAATCCTGCGGGGCCGGTGGTGCAGGAGACGGGGTTTCCGTGGGAACCCGCAGGGCACCGGTGTCCACACGCCCGTGTCGCAGGGGGATTTCGGGCACCCGCACCAAGAGTGAAGGCACGAGGGCCGGAGAAAGCCGCGTTGCAACTGCTGTTGCGACAGCCCGCTCGGGAACATCGCCGACAAACCACGCAGTCCCGGGGCTGGCCGGATTCCATGCCGCATCGGTCACGCCATCGACCGCGCGCAGGGCCGCCACCACCTCCGCGTGCCGCTCGTCGGCGGGCAACCGGAAAATCATCCCCTCCGCGTCGCTCCAACCGGTGAACCCGCCGCAGGGTTTCCCGACACCCGCGGGACGGAATGCGCACACCCCCGGGTATCCAAAGGGAGGGCGGCGGCCGGCCGGATCCTCGATAGAAAACCCGGAACCCTTCGAGGGACGGCCCGCCGGAAGAATCCCTTCCCCCCGCGGCCCCTGCCCGTCTTCTTCGGTCCATTGAAGGCCCACTCCGGCTGTATCACAGGGGCTCAGGAAAGAGACAAAGCGGCACCGGGTTCCGGCCGCCCGTCTCCACAACGCAAGGGACGCTTCAAACACCGCATCGCGCCGGGCATCCACCAGCACACTGCGCAACGACCCGGGAAAATCCGGCGCCCCGCTTGCGAGGGCAGAGGCCCACCCGGAGAATTCCGCGGCGGTGAGCCATGCGTGTTGGGCTCCCGTGTCTGCGATTGGGGCGAACCCGGCGGATTTGGCAAGGATGGCGGTCGCTCCGGCGACGAGGGAAGAGAGGATGGCGACGGCGTGCGCGGCCGAACCGGACGGGGCCGTGACCGCGACCCGTTCCCCGGCTTCGATTCCGGCGGCTTGGATGGTGCGTGCGCACGCCATGGAGAGGAGTGCCGGCGGCAGTTGGGCGAGCGGCGGCGGATCCTCCTCCGCGTTGCCGGTCAGCACGAGGGCCACCTTGGGCTTCGGGGGTTCGCGATCCGCCGGCGAAGCCGCCGCGATCCGCTCCCACTCCCTGTCAATCACAAGGAGGGTTCTGCCCGAGGCCTCGAAGTGTCCCTGCGTGCCCGAATCGCAGACGACCAGTTCGGAGTCGGTGGCCGCCGCCTGCGCGCAGAGCCATGGGTGCGGAGCATCGGGATCAAGCGGAACCAGCGTGTCGCCGGCCCGCAAAATCCCCAGAAGCGCGACAGGCACCCATGGAGAGGGGGTCAGGCAAACCGAGACCGTCCACCCCTCGCCAAGATTTTCGGACTGCAGGTGGGAGGCGAGCAGGGTCGCGTAGTCGTCGACTTCACGGAAGGTGAGGGCCGCCCCGTCGGCGTCTTCGACGGCATGCAGGTGGGGGGAGGCGTTGGCGGTGTCGGCGATGAGGTTTTGGATTTCGACAGGCCGGACGGAGGGTTCGCCGTCGCGGGTTGGGGTGGCGGGGTTGTCGGGGAGGGCGATGGCGCGGAGCGCGGTTTGCGGGGATGCGATCAACGTGGCAAGGATTTCTTCGACGGCGTTGAGG
>CAZGNH010000499.1:0-3536 GCA_964527025.1 uncultured Chthoniobacterales bacterium
GGGGGGGGTGGGGGGGCCGGCGCGGGTTTCCTGCGGGGGGGGGGGGGGGGAGGCGGGGCCGGTCGCCCGCCTCGATTCCGTTTTCAAGGCTCTGGCTCCCGGACGCGGCACGATCCCCCGCACCGAAGGCCGCGAAGGCGGAACCGCCGAGGAAGGATACCTGCATTGCGGCCCTCCCGGAGCCGGACACTTTGTCAAGATGGTCCATAACGGCATCGAATATGGAATCATGGCCGCCTTCGGCGAAGGTTTCGACATCCTGGCCAACGCCAATGTGAGCCTTCACCCGGGCGAGCAGGACGCCGAGACGGCCCCCCCGACCAACAACGATTACGTTTACGACATCAACCTTGCCGATGTGGCGGAGGTTTGGAGGAGGGGCAGTGTCGTGGGCTCATGGTTGCTGGATCTGGCAGCGGGCGCGTTTGCAAAGAGTCCGCGGCTTGAGGAGTTTTCCGGGCGGGTCTCGGATTCCGGCGAAGGCCGGTGGACCATCATGGCGGCCATCGAGGAGGCGGTCGATTGCGACGTGCTCAGCGCCGCGCTCTTCGCGCGCTTCCGCTCACGCAAGGAACACACCATGGCCGAAAAAGTCTGCTCGGCCATGCGCTTCCAATTCGGCGGCCACCTCGAAAAGCCCTCCGCGGGCTGACCGGAAAAATTTCAGGTGGCGACCTTCACCCGCTTGAGGCGTCCGTGGGTGCTGACGCACACCCGACCGCTCTCGAAAAGGTCCACGAGGGCCGCCAAGGTCTCCCGGCTGTCCTTGGCGCATGAGGAGACAATTTCCACCAACTCTCCCAGAGAGTAGTGCCCGCTGTTTATTTTCTTGTATGAGGTTTTCATGCTTTCGCAAAGTGTTACGTGTCTGACCCCGCAATGGGTGCGCGCGTTCAAAAAATCGGCGCAACGGCCCCTGTGAAGCGGTGTGATTCAACCCGCGGACAGCGATTGAAAAGGATCAGCCGGAGTGGACGGAATCCGGCGGGGTGCAGTGCGCCAAGGCAAATTTTTTGATGGCGCCGCGCAGGTTGCCGAGTCCCGTAAGGCGCCGGGACGAGAGGTGCATGGTGAGGCCGTTTTCTTCGAGGAAGTCGGGTTCATTGGCGAGGACCGTTTCCGGTGTTTCGCCGCTGTAGAGGGCGCAGAAGAGGGCGGCGACGCCTTTGACAAGGGCCGCGTCGGCATCCATGTGGAAGTGGCACAAGCCGTCGCGGAATTCCGGGCAGAACCAGAGGCTCGACATGCAACCGGGCAGGAGGTTTTCCTTGACGCGCAGGGATTCCTCGAGCGGCGGAAATTTCCGCCCGAGCTGGATCAGATACCGGAAGCGTTCCTCGGTGTCGGGAAGCAGGCGGAGGTTATCGGCGAAAACCTCGCGCTTCTGTTCAAACGGCGTCATTAGTACGCTAGAGCTTGGTCGGATTCGGCGCGTCGCCATAGACGGCCTTCGGGTCGAACGTCTTCGCGGCCTCCTGGAACTCAAGCGGCTCGCCGGCCCGCTCGCGCAAAGGCACCGAACGATAAAAACAGCTCCGGTAGCCGACATGGCAGCTCGCACCCGAACCGCCCACCTCGACCCGCAGCCAGACGCAATCCTGGTCGTCATCAACCCGCATCTCGACCACCCGCTGCACGAGTCCGCTGGTCGCGCCCTTGTGCCAAAGACACGCGCGGCTGCGGCTCCAATACCATGCTTCGCCGGTGCGGATGGTTCGTTCGAGGGCCTCGGCATTCATGTAGGCGTGCATGAGAAGTTCCCCGGTGCGGTGGTCGGTCGTCACAACTGGAACGACCCCCTGCGTGTCGAATTTCGGCGCCAGCTCTGCGCCTTCCTCGACCTGCTCGACCGTGCGGCGTGGACTGAAGAGTGCTTTCATCCCGGAGACATTGGTTTTCCCGTGCGGGTGATGCAAGCATCGAGGTGATTTTTTTGCCCGGGTTTTTGACCGTTTGACTTGGGCGGGCCGTGCGGCGAACGTGTCGGCTGCGAGTGTGAAAAAGAGCGTATTGTTTGTTTGCACGGGCAATGTGTGCCGCAGTCCGATGGCCGAGGCGCTTTTGCGTCAGGCGGTTGCCGACCGCGGCGACATCGGCGTTTCTTCGGCGGGAGTCGGGGCGCGTGACGGCCAGCCGGCCAGTGCCGAGTCGGTGCAGGCTCTGGCAAGCGAAGGAATCGATCTCGGCGCGTTCCGCAGCCGCCAGGTCACGGGGGAGCTGGTCGCGGAGGCCACCCACATCATCGCCATGACCCGCGAGCACGCGCGCCTGCTGGACTTGTTTTTTCCGGAAGCCTCGGGCAAAATGTATTTGATGCGCGATTTCCTCGCCTCGGGGAGGGATGTTTCCGATCCGATCGGCATGGGGCAGAGCGCTTACACCGCATGCCGCGACCGGATCCGGGAAGCCCTTCCCGGTATCCTCCACATGCTCGACTCGAACAAACCCATGATACCATTCCACACGACCGAAGCCACCGCCCTCGAGGCGACCGACCCGGAAATCGCCGCGGCCATTGCGTCCGAGCGTCGCAGGCAGTTCGAGCATGTCGAGCTGATTGCCAGTGAGAATTTCACCAGCCGTGCGGTGATGGAGGCGCAGGGCTCGTGCCTGACCAACAAATACGCGGAGGGATATCCCGGGCGCCGTTGGTATGGGGGCTGCGAGTTCGCCGACGCCGTCGAGGAGCTGGCCATCGCGCGCGCCAAGAGCCTGTTTGGAGCGGAGCATGCCAATGTGCAACCCCACAGCGGCAGCCAGGCCAACATGGCCGTCTATTTCAGCGTCCTGCAGCCCGGCGACAAAATCCTCACCATGGACCTCGCCCACGGGGGCCACCTCACCCACGGACACCGTGCCAATTTCTCGGGCAAGCTCTACGAGGTGCACCACTACGGCGTGAGCCCGGAATCCGAATGCATTGATTACGATGCCCTCGGGCAGCTTGCGGCCCGCGTCAGGCCGAAAATGATCACGGCCGGCGCGAGTGCCTACTCGCGCGTGATTGATTTCGCGCGCATGCGTGGGATTGCCGATTCGGTCGGGGCCCACCTGTTTGTGGACATGGCGCACATCGCGGGTCTGGTGGCCGCCGGGGTCCACCCAAGCCCCGTCCCGCATGCCCACTTCGTGACCACCACCACCCACAAAAGCCTCCGCGGCCCACGCGCGGGGCTCATCCTCTGCCGTGAGGAATTCGCCAAGGCGGTTGACTCACGCGTCTTCCCCGGGGTGCAGGGCGGACCCCTCATGCACGTGATCGCCGCCAAGGCGGTCTGTTTCCACGAAGCCCTCCAGCCCGCGTTCAGGGACTACTCGAAACAGGTGGCCAATAACGCGAAGGCGCTCGCCGCGCGCCTCGCGATGCTCGGCCACCGGCTCGTCTCCGGCGGCACCGACAACCACCTGATGCTCGTCGATCTGCGCCCCGCGGGAATCAACGGCCTCGATGCCCAAACCGCCCTCGACAAGGCCGCCATCACGGTCAACAAAAACGCCATCCCCTTCGACACCGAGCCGATCTCAAAAACCGGCGG
>CAZGNH010000500.1:0-1640 GCA_964527025.1 uncultured Chthoniobacterales bacterium
GCGCCGCCGAGGGCTCGACCCACCCGAGCCCCGGCCCCCTCGCAAGCCCCGCCCGCAGATAGGGCACAATCGCAGGCAAACGCACAACCCGCGCCAGCAGCGCAAAGGCCGCCGCCGCCACCACAATCCAACCAAGGGATCCAAATATGCCCGCTTCAATGCCCATGCCGCATCACACAGAACCCCGCAAGCCATGCCGGGTCAAGTTCCGGCGGCGCGTGCCCACGGGTTGGATTCCTGTTGTCATTTCCGCCGCGGCTGGTGGATGGTGGCTGCCCGAGGCATGGACATTCCGGTTTTCACCTTCAGCCCGCAGGATTTTGCGTATGCCTTTGTGAGCGTCCTGCTCGAGGGGATGCCGTTTATTCTGGCGGGGACGCTGCTTGCGGGGATTCTGGACCAATTTCTTCCCTCCGCGGTGATGTTGCGGTGGCTGCCGAAGAGTCCGTTTCTCGGGGTGTGCGCGGGCGGGGCGATGGGGTTGGTTTTTCCGATGTGCGAGTGCGGGATCGTGCCGGTGATCCGCCGGTTGATCCGCAAAGGGCTGCCGGTATCGAGTGCGGTGGCGTATATGTTGGCGGCGCCGGTGGTCAATCCGATTGTGGCCCTGAGCACCTATGCGGCCTTCCGCGGACAGGCGGCAGGAGAAATGACCGTCCTGCGGCTCGGGGTCGCGTATTTGGTGGCGGTGCTTGCGGGCATGGCCGTCCACAACCTGGGGACCCGCCATGTCGTGCGCGCGGACATCCTCGCGAGCACCGGCCACGAGACGTCCCACACACATGCCGTCGGCTTCTTCCCGAAGGCGGCGGCCGCGATGCGCGTGGCGGCCGACGACTTCCTCGATGTGCTCCTCTACTTTGTGCTCGGGGTGGCGGTCTCGGCCGCCGTGAGCACCGGCCTCAACCAGGAGGTCATCCTCCCGCTGGCCCTCAACGACTGGCTGGCAACCGGCGCCATGATGGTCCTCGCCGTGATCCTCTCGCTCTGCAGCACATCGGACGCCTTCATCGCCGCCACATTCGTCGCCTTTCCCGCCGTCTCGAAGCTCGCCTTTCTCGTGTACGGCCCGATGTTCGACCTCAAACTCCTTTTCCTCTACCAATCGGTTTTCACCAAGCGTTTCGTGCTGGGGCTGGCGGCGGGTTTGTTTGTGCTGGTGGGGTTGATCTCCGTGCGGCTTGCCATTTTGGGGCTGTGAGTGCGTCCTTCGAACATTGCGTGAAGGCCGGGATTCTGGCCGTCTGGGGGGGGGTGGCTCTCTCCTTTGTGGCAACCGGAAGGATCGATTCGTATTTGCATCCGGATTTCCATGTATGGACGGCCGGGGCGGGTGTCGTGCTTGTGCTGATGGCGGGCGGGTTGATGGCCTTTCCGGGCGCGGGGTGCGGGGCCTGTTGCGGCATGCATGGCGCGAGGACGCCGCGCGGCTGGGTTGTGAGGGCCGGGATCCTTGTTGTGCCCCTGCTTGTGGCGGCGGGTGTTTCGCCGGGGCAGTTCGGTGTGGTGGCGGTCATGAACCGGGGCCTTGCCGAAAGCATCGTCGACCTGCCCGGTTTCCAACCGTATTTCGAACCCCCTCTGCCCGCACAAGACGGATCCATCGACCCGCAAACCGGAACCCCCTTCTCCCCCCCCCG
>CAZGNH010000501.1:0-6362 GCA_964527025.1 uncultured Chthoniobacterales bacterium
CGGCACATGCAGGGTCAGCCGGATTTCCACCACCGCGCGCAACGGCGAGGATTCGATCAAGCGGAGTCCGGCCGTTGCGTCTTGGGATGTCACGCGCACGTCGCGCTTCACCTTCCTGTGCATCCACGGGTGCCCGGCCTCGCCGACATCCTCGAACACATGCAGTCCCTCAAAAACATGGCCGGTCGTCTTGTCGGTGAGCCACAACGACCCGTTTCCATGGATTTCGACCTTGAGGAATTCGTTTTCGAGACAATCCGGCGCGGCATGAAGGGAAGATTTTGCCGTGGCGGGCGTGCCGGGATGCAGGCGGAAAACCGCGCAGCCGAGGGCCGGCATGTCTTGGGCCTCGAAAATGATTTCCGCTTCCTGCGCGTCGAGGTAAAGGGCGAGGTCCTGCGGGTCGCGGTAGATTTTCCCGCGGTTTCCGGTCTTGCGCATTTGGACGGGCACCGGATTGCCCGCGGCGTCCTTGAGACACAGGTCCCCCTCGATCTCCGGAGGAATGTCCACAAAGCACGACACCGATTCACTGCGCGGGAACGGCGACGGGTTGAAGACGGTCACCAACACATCGTCCGCGCCGGCATCGCCGGTGTCGATACGCGCCTGGATGGCCCCGAGGCTGTCCTTGAGAAGTCCCAAAGCCAGCGAGTCGGCCTGCGTAAGGTGATACATCGCGTCCTCTTCGACACGGTCGATCGCGCATCCGGCAATTGTATCGTGTGCATGGCATTTGAGCAGGTGGCGCCATGCGCGGTCGAAGAACGGCGCAGGCCATGCGACGCCAAGTGCATCGGCAACCGCTGCAAACGGCTCGGCCTGGCGCACAAGCCGGAGCTCGGCGCGGGTGGCAAGCTGTTTCTGGCGCGGACGCGTCGAAACGACATTGATGAACGTCTGGCAGAACCCGTCCGGCTTGACTTCCGGGTATTTCATCTCGCCCCGCATCACCGGCAGGGCCCCGGGATTCACCGCCGCCTTCATCGCTTCGGCGTAGGCGGGCAGCGAACTGTAGAAAAGTTCGACTCCCTCCCCCGCATGCTCCATGCAAACCCGCAACACGTCGTCCTCGATCCGGTTCGGTGCCGATGTGTCAAACCCGTGCATCAGCGCCAGCTCGGGAGTCCCGAACGTGCCGCGCTCGCGCCCGATCAATGCATCAAACTGCCGCTTGATCTCGTCGCGGTCCATGCGGAAGCGGCGCTTGAGGATCGTCCCCTGGTCGTAGCGCGTCTCCCCGTCGCAGATCTTGAACGGCTGCTGGCCGTCGCCCCAGTTGCAAACGCGCGCAAGCCGCCCGGGCTGGTCGCTGTAAAGCCCCCTGCGCCAGATGTTCATGTAATAATTGTAGCGCGGCATGTCGCTCATCCGCGAAGCGAAGACCCGGCTGCCGTCCGGCGCCTCCCAGAAAAATTCCGAGCGCGGCACGAGCGTCTTGCTGATCCCCCGGTAGAAAAAGCAGGTGTCGATCCCGAACCCCCGGTAAATCTGCGGCAACTGCGAAATATGCACAAACCCGAAGGGCGTGTAGCCGGTCTTCATCACCTTCCCAAACCCCGCAGCCTCCCGGTGCCCGAGCAGCAGATTGCGCACAATGGATTCGCCCAGAATCATGTTCATGTCCGGCGCCGAATACCATGGCCCGATGTGCAGCCGCCCCCCGGCCACATGCCGCGCAATCCGCCCGCGCTCCTCCGGACGGATCTCCAGATAGTCCTCAAGCGGCAACGTCTGCGAATCCATCAAAAACTCATACGCGGGGATTGTGTCCAGCATCTCAAGCAGATGATCGATGAACGCCACCGTCAGCAAACGCGTGTGCTGGAAGTCCATCGTCCACTCACGGTCCAAATGTGAGTTCGGAATGTAATGCGCACGGACACTCCCGGCGCGAGCCAACCCGGCCAACCCGCCGCTCTTTTGCGTTTTGTTCCCTTCCATTGCGTGCCCTTCTATGCAGGAAAATGCACAAAACAAGTCTCTTCTTTTGCGGGAAATCAAAAAAACAACCGGTGCTTTGGTGCCAAAGCCAGGTTTGGAGCGGACTCTCAAAAGATACAGTTCCTGTTATTTTTCTTGTTATTTGAAGCGATGGGTGGCGAGGGTGTGCGGCGGAAATCCGAACAAGCCATGAAGCCAAAAATTCACATTGTTTCTTACACGCACTGGGACCGGGAGTTCCGGTGGGAATTCGAGCACACGCGCATGAAGTTGGTGGAGTGTTTGGACCACCTGTTTGAGATCATGGAGGCGGATCCGGGGTTCAAGTCCTTTCAGTTGGACGGCCAGGTGGTGTTGTTGGACGATTATTTGGAGATACGTCCGGAGATGGAAGAGACGGTGCGCCGGCATGTGGCGGAGGGGCGGCTTGAGATCGGGCCGTGGTATACGCTGCCGGATTGTGCGACGCCGCACGGGGAGTCGATCGTGCGGAACCTGCAATTTGGTGTGAAGCGGTCGCTTGCCTACGGGGACGTGCTCAAGTGCGGCTACAATGTCTTTTCGTTCGGCCAGATTGCGCAATTGCCGCAACTCTGCGCGCACTTCGGCATCGACATGATCATTTTCTACAAATTCATGAACCCGGCGCGGTCGCGGTATCCGGAGTTCATTTGGAAATCCCCGGATGGGACGGAGGCCTATGCTTCGCGTCTGGGACCGGAGGCCCGCTGGAACTACTTTTTTGCGGGTCATGTTCCCATTGTTTATGGCCGCGACCCATGGCACGCGGACTGGAAGTATGAGTATGGGACGCTTGGGAAGGTCGTGCACACGGCCGACCCGGAAGGGTTCAGCTTTTTCCATGAGATCGTCGACCCGGAAACCTCGTATCATCCGGAGAACATTGCGATGGGTTTCGAGCGCACCCTCAAGACGGTCGAGAGCACCTTTGCTCCGGAGACGTTGCTGTTTTTTGACGGGACCGACTTCACCGAGCCGCATCCGCTGACCCCGAAAATCATCGGGGACTTTCAGGAAAAGTTCGGCGACAAATACGACATCCGGCACAGCACGCTCACCGCCTATCTCGGGGAGCTGAAGGCGGTCCTGCAGGAGCGGCGCGCGGAACTCGATGTGATCGGGGGGCCGATGCGGGACGGTCCGGTGGGTTCGGTGCACAGCGATGTGGTCTCGATCCACCCGGAACTGAAGCTCGCGAATGCACAGGCGGAAACCGCGCTGATCCGCTTTGCCGAGCCGCTCTCGACGATGGCATGGGCGCTGGGCATCGACCGGTATCCCACAACGTATCTGGACCGGGCATGGAAGCTTCTTTTCCACAGCCATGTGCATGACTCGATCCACGGTCTCGGCCCGGGGGAAATGGGACGCGGCGTCCACGCCCGGATCGAACAGGCGGCCCACATCGCCAAGGCACTCGAGCGCAAGGCCCTCAACAACCTGACCAAGGAAATCAAGACCGATGGCATCGACGATGCCACCATGTTCCTCGCCGTCCACAACACGGCCGCCTTTCCCCGCAGCGAAGTCGTTGAAGCCATCGTGGACATCCCGGCCGAAGTGAACCTGAAGGATGTCGTCATCGAAGATTCCGCGGGCGGGGCATGTGTCACTCAGGAAATCCACCGTGAAAAGACACGGGGGGGCGTTTATCACCCGCGCAGCCGGAACATGCCGTTTTATTGCACCCGCGTGCGCCTGCTCTTTGAAGCGGCGGGGATTCCCGCCATGGGGCACAAAACCTACAAGGTCAAGTGGACGCGCAGGAAGGATTACCCGTATCCCCATGAAGAATGGGATCCACCGGTCATCATCCAAAACGACCTGCTTGCGGGCCCGCGCATGGCGCGCAACGAGCATCTCGAATTGTCGGTCAACGAGGATGGCACCATCGATCTGGTGAACCGCGCAACCGGCAGGCGGCATGCCGGGCTGCACTATTTCCAGGACTCCGGCGACAAGGGGAACATGTGGATGTATGACGCGCCCGCGCGGGATGCGATCATCGACTCCCGTGGCACACCGGCCCATGTGGCCTGCCTCGAACACGGTCCGCTGCGCGTGGTCTTCGAGATCCGGCAGACCATGACCGTGCCCGCCGCATTCGACTTCACCGCGCAGGAGCGCACCGCGCACACGGCGGTCATCTCGGCCGTCACACGGGTGACCCTCCGCAAGGGCTGCCGCTTCGCCGAGATCCAAACCACCATCGACAACCGGGCGCGCGACCACTTCTTCAAGGTCTGCTTCCCGGCCGGCTTCCGCGCGCAGACCACCAGCGCCGACGGATCCTTCGCGGTGATCGACTACCCGTCGGCGCCGGATCTTTCCCGCGAGCTGGCCCGCCACCCGGCGCAGCTTTGGTACGATCTCCACGAGGGCGACGCCGGCCTTGGCGTGCTCCTGCGTTCAACGAAGGATTACGAGGTGATGCCCGATGGCGGCGCGCAGATTCTGGCCATGGGGCTGACCCGCGGCGTGCGCCTGCGCATCCCCTGCGACAACCGCCTCTGGATGGAATACCCCGGCGACGAAAGCGCCCAGGGCCTCGGAACAACCACACACGAGTACGCTCTGATCCCCCACGACAAACCATGGGCGGAAGACGGCCTCTACCACGAGGCTCTGGCCTTCAACCATCGCCTCAAGTGCGTCCAGTTCGGACGGCAGGACGGCACCCTCCCCGCCGCTTCCAGCTTCGTCGAACTCGATCATCCAAACCTCGTGGTCACCGCGCTCATCAAGGACGAAAGCCGCAACAGCGTCCTCGTCCGCTTCTTCAACCCAACCAAGAGCCCGCTGGCAACCACCATCTCCACCGGCTTCGACTTCCACTCCGCGGCGGTCGTTTCCCTTGCCGGTGAGCGCGGCGAATCCCTGCCCATGGACGGACGCAGCACCAGGCTGACCGCCGGACCCGGAAAGATCCTCACCGTCGAGTTGGCTTTGCGCGATCAGCCGCAGGGTTCCTGACCACCCCGTGCACCAGCCCGCTGGGGGCGGGTCGTTGCAGGGAATTCATCCCACAGGTTCTCAGGGGTATTTGGCGCGCAGGGCTTTGCCGGCTTTGGCGCTGCGGGCCGCAAGGTCGAGGATGTGGATGGGGCGGCGGGACCATTCCGCGGTGATGACCAGGGGAGCGCGTCCGACAAGGTGGTCGCGCACGTTTTCGTAATAGTGGTCATGTTGGTCCGGGGGATTTTTGATGCGGGTGATGGTGCTGCGGTCCCTGCCCTGGCTGTAAAGGGTCGAGTGGGTGGCATCCAAGACCAGCGTGCCCTTGGTGCCGGTGATTTCCACCCATCCCTCCTTGCCCTTCGAATCGAGGTGGCTGATGCCGAGGGTGAGCCACGAGCCGCCGCCGAACCGCACGACAAGAAACCCTTCGTCCTCGTTCGCATCGTCCTTCCAAACCGTCCTTGGACCCCAGAACCCCTCGTGGGCGAAGCCGCTCACCTCGGTGACCGGCTGGTCGATGATCTGCAGGGAATATTCGAGGAGGTGCACACCCCAGTCGTAAAGGATGCCGCCGGAGATGGTGCGGCTTGTCCTCCACCAGTTCCCCGGTTGATTGTGTCCGCCCATGTGGCATGCGATGCGGAACACGTCCCCCAGCGCCTTTTTCTTTTTGACAAGATCGACGGCAAGGCGCGCGCGTCCGTCCCAGTGCCTGTTGTGGTAGGTGGAGAGCATCACGCCGGATTTTTTGGCGGCGGCGATCATGGCATCGACTTCGGCGGTGGTGATGGCGAGGGGTTTTTCGCAGACGACGTGGCGTCCGGCCTTGAGACATTCGAGGGCGAGCGGGGAGTGGGTGTTGTGCGGGGTGATGATCACGACGAGGTTCACGGGGGAGTCCCTGAGCATGGTGGCGACGTCCGGATAGGTTCCGATTCCGGGAAAGTCTTCATTGGCGACGGCCAGACGGCGCGCATCGATTTCGGCGACAGCCACCGGCGTCATACCCGCCGCGCGCATGGATTCAAGGTGGACCTTGCCCATGTTGTAAGCGCCTCCGTAACCGACAACTCCCACCTTGATGTCCGATGCCTGCTTGAATTTCTTCATAAAGCAGCGGACATATTCCCACAGCGGGATTTTCACAAGCTGCAACTCTTCGCACCGAAAAAAGATTCCGCATGCGTTTCCGGGGTTTGGAGTCCGCTTTCAGGCAGTGCCTTGGCAGAGACGATTCCGCCTGAAGGCGGAACTCCCAACAAAATCCCCCCGTGTGCGCACTCCGGAGTTTGGAGTGCCGCCTTCTCCTTCCGGGGACGCGGCTACGGGCTCCCGATCAAGTCCTCAAGCTTGTTGAATTCCTTGTCGAGGATCGAGTCGCGTTCGGGGCGGAGTTCTTTGCGGGCCATGGCGACGGCTTCGAGGGCGCGCTTCTGGTC
>CAZGNH010000502.1:0-2522 GCA_964527025.1 uncultured Chthoniobacterales bacterium
GTGCCTGGCTGGAACCCCTACAGGTCGGGGCGCGAACAAAGGAAGGGGTTCAGGGGCAGCGGTTGGCGTCGGTGGTAAAGTTTCAATTTTGTTAGTGAATCGGCTGGCTCAAAAGGGGATTGACCAGAGAATTACGCTGCACAGCGAACGCAGAGCATGCACCGGGAAGCCCTGCATCCACCGGGGAGATGGATTCCACGGCGGCTTTGCGGGAGTCGATTTGACCGTGATCGCGCACCAAGCTCAGGCCACAGGGGGCATCCATCAAGCGCTTGCTTGGCTCCCTTGAGTCACCTTGGGGTGTTTTCTTTGGTGCCCAAACTTGCGCCAAATCCCTTGGGCAAATCAAGAAGCCCAATGCCTGGGGGTTTTGACACTTGCCGACTCGGAATGCGCTTCGCGCATGGGCAATTTGGAATCGCGCCGGGACGTCGCGATCCACCTATTCCAACCATGCAATTACCGGTGGGTGGTTCCAAGGCGACCCCATCTCAACAGGCCTTGTGAAAAGCCTCCCGTTCCTTGGTCGTTATCCGCTGTGCCTGGGTGTAATCCTTGTTTGTTGGCATCTTTTTGACCGTCAGAAATTTTGCCGGGCACACTCGATTTGCGCATTGTCATATGCCTTGCAATCTGTTAACTGACTGACCAATGAAAATGAATCTCCCGTCATATTCCCTTGGATGTCTGGCTGCCGTGGTGTTTGTGCAGCATCTGATGGCTCCGGTGGGTTGGGCCACCACAGCAGATTTCGATCCACGCTTTACCACGATCGGGGAGGAGGCGGCACCCGACCCGATTCTGCGCTTCAAATACCGGCTGTGGCCAATGGCGGAAGTGAAGGAGACCGTGGTGGCGGTGGACGGTCAGCCATTGGAAGCAAGGGTTTCGGCGTATGCCGACAATCCGTTGAACACGAGCGCGTTGCTTGCTCTTGTGGACACCAGTGTGGGGACTTCGAGATCGCCGCGTGGCGCGACAGTTCAGGCAAACAAGCAATTGGTGACAGAACTTCTCGGGAAGGTGCAGCCCCGCACGCAGTTCGGGCTGTTCACCTTTGCAAACGATTTGGTCGAGGTGGCTCCAATGGGGACTCCACCCTCGGAAATCCGCAAGCTGATGCCCGAAATGAAGGCCGACGGCATGGGGACGCGCCTTTACCGGCGGGCGATGGATGCCATCGCCAAGCTTGAGGGCGTAAAGGCCGACCGCAAGGCCCTGCTCATTTTTTCCGACGGCAAGGACGAGGATACCGGCTACACACTGGCAAACCTCGAAGAGGCGGCGAAAAAGGCCGGTGTGATCATCATGGCGGTGGGCTGCCCGGAATCCGCCCAGGACATTCCGGCCCTCGGCAACCTTGAACGACTGGCCACTGAGTCAATGGGTCTCTATGCGCAAATGGAGCTTCCCGCCGCGGGAAAACCTGCCACGAGTGCAAATCCTCCCGGACTTGCGGATGCAATCCTCGCCTCTCTGGACGGTGGAGGCGAGGTCGTGGCCTCTCTCAAGGATGTGGACCCATCGGCAAAGGTCGTGGTGACCCTGACCACCGCCGGAGACCAAAAGCTGGAGCAAGTCCTCGAACGGGTGCCACCGGCAACGCCAACTCCCACACCCGAACCAACGCCCGAACCCACCCCGGATCCTGCTGAAGCGCCAACCCCGGATCCAGCCGAATCCCCCGCGCCGGATCAGGCCGAATCGCCGACTCCCGAACCCACGCCGACTCCCAGCCAAGTCGAGGTGGCCACCGCATGGGCCAAACAGAATATCGGCTGGGTGATCGCCGGGGCTGTCGCATTGCTCGGGCTGTTGGCGATTCTCATCACGGTTTTGGCCACCCGCAAAAAAGAAGCGCCTCCATTGCCGGTGGAATTCGACAACCTGATTGAGCCTGCTGGCAGCGAGGTCGCACCTGCCCAGAATGCTGCTTTTGCCTGCTTGGTCATGCAGGATGCCGGGGCCTCGCGGTTGGCGATCACCAAGACTGCGTCCCGCATCGGGCGCCGGGGTGACAACGATATTGTTTTTTCCAACGACAGCGTCTCAGGCCACCATGCGGAAATCCACATGTCGCGGGAAGGATCATTCACCATCACAGACCTCGGGAGTGGCAACGGGGTGGTCATTAATGGAAAGCGTGTGACTCAAAGCGGACTTCGAGAGGGCGATCTGGTCGAGCTGGGAGAAGTTCGTTTCCGTTTCACCCTCTCCCGCTGATCGGCAATGCCGGAGCACCTCGAGGTTCTGGTGGTGGGACGGGCAAATGCCCGCTCGCAGCCGGATATCGAGGTGCCTGCCTCGGAGGATACCGTGGGACGCCGCCATGCGGAAATCACGCTTGGCGCAAACGGGGATTGCTATTTGGTGGATCTGGGAAGCGCCAACGGGACCTATGTTGACAAGGGCGGATCCTGGAAAAAAATCCAACAGTCCGCGGTGACTCCGGACACTCCCATCCGTCTCGGCACCTACGAAACGACGATTGCCAGCCTGCTGCGCCTCCGGCGGCGGGCAAC
>CAZGNH010000503.1:0-1777 GCA_964527025.1 uncultured Chthoniobacterales bacterium
TCCTCCTCTTCGTCAACGACCCGCGCCTCATGCCAGCCACCTACCGCAACTTCCTCTCGGCCCGCATCCGCGAAAAATGGGAGTTCCCGGGTCTCCCACTCACACTGCGCCTCCGCGGCAGAAAAGCCAGAACCGATTGATTCCGCCACAGGCGGAGAGCTCAAGAGAAATTAATCCGCGCCACCCCGGATTGCTCCCGGGCTTGACATCTCGCTCGCATAACCTGCTGAACGAGAAAACATCTCTTAGAGCCTGTTATGCACTTTGGCGGGCATTTGCAGGCTCTAGCCCTTTCCGTCCGCAGTCCGCAATCCCCTTTTTGCCCGGCTTGGATTTTTCCCGCCCGTGCCCCGCTGCGGGTGCCCGGATTTTGCTGGCGTGGGGCGGCACCCCCGGGCATGATGCGCGGCACTATGTCCGTACTGGTTGTTGGATCGATTGCATTGGATGACATCAAAACTCCCCACGAGGAGAGGAAAAACCTGCTCGGAGGCTCGGCTGCGTATGCGGCGGTGGCGGCGAGTTTCTTCGCGCCGGTGCGCCTTGTGGGCATCGTCGGCGCGGATTTTCCTCCCGACCATGTCGTCTTGATGGACGGACGCGGGATTGACCTGGTCGGCTTGCAGCGGGTGGAGGGAGAGACCTTCCGGTGGTCGGGAGAATACCTCGGGGACATGAACACGCGGGAGACGCGGTCGGTGGCCTTGAATGTCTTCGAGACGTTTCGTCCGGTTCTTCCCGACAGCCACAGGGACTCGGAGGTCGTCTTGTTGGCGAACATCGCCCCCGACTTGCAGCACCTCGTCCTCGATCAGATGACCGGCGCGCGGTTCGTCATTGCCGATACGATGGATCTGTGGATCGAGATCGCGCGGGAACGCCTCGTCGAATTGCTGGGACGGGTGGACATGCTGATCCTCAACGACAGCGAAGCGCGGCAACTGGCCGGAGAAACCAATCTGGTGAAGGCAGGCCGCCGCCTGCAGGACATGGGCCCGCGGTATGTGGCGGTGAAAAAAGGCGAGCACGGATGCCTCCTCTTCGGCGGAAAAGACGAATTTTTCGCCTGCCCGGCCTTTCCTCTGGAAACCCTCCTCGATCCGACCGGCGCAGGCGACACGTTTGCGGGAGGCCTTGCGGGGAGCCTCGGCGACGGCTCTTCGGTCACCTTCGACACCCTGCGCCGGGCGGTGGTGCTCGGCAGCGTCCTCGCCAGTTTCAATGTCGAAGCCTTCAGCCTCGACCGCCTCAAAACCCTGACCCCTCTGGAAATCGACGGGCGCCTCGATCTCTTCCGGCAGCTTGCGCGCCTCGAGTAAGCCGGGCGGGGATCAGCGCACTGCGAGGATTGCAACGACCCTCCCCGCCCCCCACCGGGGCCCGCGAATCAACAGCGGCGCGTCCCGCGCAAGGCGGACTTCGGCGGCAAAGAGGAGTTTGTCGTCTTGGTAAAAGTCAACCCCCATCCGGTAGGAGAATCCGTCGCTGTCCCAAACGGACACCTTCATGAATATCCTCCGGCTGGGAATCAGCCATTGCTCGGATCCAAGGCGCACCCCGGTCTTCTTCTCTCCAAGCAGTTCAAGGGAATTGCCCCCGACAACCTCTTGGATCGTGCCGGCAAACGGCTGGAGCGCGCGGGGAATCTCCGCCGCCCGCGGCTCATGCGTCACAAGGACCACAGCCGACCAAAGCCGGTCGTCCCCACGCGCCGCGCAGAGAGCCATCACGGCCGGCAGCACCCATGCCAGGGCCCGCAGCCTCACCGCCCTGTCTC
>CAZGNH010000504.1:0-7447 GCA_964527025.1 uncultured Chthoniobacterales bacterium
TGCGGGGCTGTTTATGCTTGCGGGGTGAAGGGAGGCGTGGAGGGGACGGCCCGGTGGGGGAGGTTTTGGTGGTGTGTGATGTTGGGCGGAATCGGGGGCGTCCTTTTGGCGGCACACGGGATTGTGTTTCTGGTGGCATGGGAGGTCTTTGCCGTGAGCGGGTACTTTTTGATCACGCAGGATCGCACGGGGCGGGCGGTGCGATCGGGCGGGTGGTTGTATCTGGCGGCATCGCATGCGGGGACGCTGGTGTTGGCGGGGATGTTTGCGGCGCTGGCGGCGGGCACGGGGTCGTGGTTCCTTGGCCCGGTGGGGGACCGTGCGGAGCTGGCCCCGCTGTTTTGGGCGGCACTTTTCGGCTTCGGGATCAAGGCGGGGATTTTCCCGCTGCATTTCTGGCTGCCTTCGGCGCATGCGAATGCGCCGAGTCATGTTTCGGCGATTTTGTCGGGTGTGGCGCTCAAGGTGGGGCTTTACGGGATCGTGCGGTTTTCCGGCTGGTTGCCGCTTCCATCCGGGGCGGGATGGGTTGTGGCGGGTCTTGGCGGGTTGAGTGCCTTGCTGGGTGTGGCGTTTGCGCTGGGGCAGCACGACATCAAGCGCCTGCTCGCCTATCACAGCGTCGAAAATGTCGGGATCATCCTTCTGGGGTTGGGCTTTGCGATGCTGGCCGGGACCGGGGCGGCGCTTGGAACCGTTTTTTTTGCGGGTGCCCTTTTGCATGTATGGAACCACGGGCTGTTCAAGTCGCTCCTGTTTTTTGGCGCGGGATCGGTCGTGCATGCGACCGGCACGCGGGAGATGAGCCGCCTTGGAGGCCTGTGGCGCGTGATGCCGTGGACGGCATCGCTTTTTGCGTTGGGTGCCGTCGCGATTGTCGGTCTGCCACCTCTCAATGGTTTCCTGAGCGAGTGGCTGATTTACAACGGATTTTTTGGCGCGGTGCTTTCGGATTGGCCGGCGGGTTGGGTGGCCGGTGCGGGAGCGGTGGTGTTGGCGGTGACCGGAGCCCTTGCGCTGGCCTGTTTTGTGAAGGTGTGTGGCGTGGTGTTTCTGGGGGCTCCACGGTCGGAGGATGCCTGTCGCGCCCACGAGTGCGGGATGGCGGGCCGGGCTGCGATGGTGGTGCCCGCGGCATTGTGTGTGTTGACGGGTCTGTTGCCGCTGGTCTCGTGGCCTTTGATGGCGCGGGCCGCCGCGGCATGGAACCCGCAGTTTGCGGCACACGGGTCCGGGGGGCAGGCGTTGCTTCCATCGCTCGGCGCATTGGCCGTCTTCCAGCCGTGCCTTGTGGCCGCGGCAGCGGCTGCCGGACTCCTCCTTTGGTGGACGGCGCGCAGGACCGGGATCCGGCGCGGCCCCACCTGGGACTGCGGCTACGCGGCCCCGACTCCCCGCATGCAGTATTCGGCGGAATCGTTCGCCTCGATCCTCACCCCCATCTTCCGGTTCGCCCTCCGCACCGAAACCCGCACAAAACCGCCGCGCGGCCCCTTTCCCGCGTCCGCCTCCCGCCGCACCCGCACCCCCGAGACCATCCTCGAAAATGTGCTCGCCCCGTGTGCGTCGGCGGTTCTCGTTCTCGCGGATCTTGCGCGCCGCATCCAGCACGGCAGGGTTCAAATGTATCTTTTATACCTGTTTGTCGCATGCCTTGCGGTCGCGGCGCTCTCCATCCTCTGGCAATCCTGACATGTATTTGAACCTCATCCAGCTTGCCGAGTCGTTTGGAGTCTCCGAACGCACCATCGAGGAGTGGATCCGCAAGGAGGGCCTTCCCGCGACTCCCGACCGGCAACGCCTCATCTTCGACCGCCGACAGGTCGCCCAGTGGGCCGCGGAACGCGGTCTGGCAACAAAGGCCGGATTCCTTGTCGGGACGTCTTCCGCTCTGCCCCTTGGCCCCCTGTTGCGGCGCGGGGGAATCTGGCGCGGCGTGCCCCCCGCGGGCATGAAGGAAACGCTCTCGGCGGTGCTCGGCCGGTTGCCCGGAACAACTCCGGCCGTCTCCCAAATGCTTGCCGCGCGCATCCGCTCCCCGCACGGCCTCGCCCTTGCCCCCATCGGAGGCGGCTGGGCTCTGCCCCACCCGGCCACGCGCGTCTCCCTTGGACGCGATGCGGGAGTCCTCGCCCTTGTGCTCCTCTCCGAACCCCTTGCACCGGTCGAAAATGCCGCCGACCCGGTCCCCGTAAGCCGGCTCCTCTTTTTTATCGCCCCGTCGGCACGCGCCCACCTCGAATGCCTCGCACGCCTCACCCGTTTGGTCTCCGGCGGCGCCCTCGACAACCCCGCAGATAAATCCGACCCCGAAATCTTCGCCGCGGTCGAAGCACGCGACCCGTCCGGCCCCGGTGCGGACGTCCCGCCCGCCAGAGAACTCCCACAATAGCCGCAATCCATGGACTCCATCGCAAAATTGCTCCTCTGGGTCGCCGTCGCACCGCTTGTTCCCGGCATCATCAACAAGGTGAAGGCATGGGTGGCGGGCCGCCGGGGGCCGCCGGTGCTGCAACTCTATTACGATCTCCACAAATTGTGGAGAAAGGGGGTGGTGGTGAGCGATCTTGCTTCGCCCGCGTTCCTGCTTGCTCCTGCGGCCGCGTGGATGGCGGTGCTTGCGGCGGCTGTGCTGGTGCCCCTCGGAAAGGGCGGCGGGGCCGTCCCGGGCTTTGCGGGCGACGCCATCCTCGCCCTCTACCTCTTGGCACTGGCACGCTTTTGCACGGGGTGGGCCGCAATGGAAACCGGCTCGGCCTTCGAGGCGATGGGAGTGGCCCGCGAGGGCAGCTACGCAGTCCTCGCCGAAGCGGCGCTCATGGCGGCTCTTGTTTCCCTTGCCGTTCAGAGCGGGACGTTCTCGCTGGCGTCGATGCTGGTCCCCTCCCCCGGCGCCGCGCCTGTGCTCCTTGCCGCGGGCCTGTTCATCGTCCTGCTCGCCGAGAATTGCCGTGTTCCTTTCGACGACCCGGCCACGCACCTCGAACTGACCATGGTCCACGAGGTGATGGTCCTCGATCACAGCGGCCCGCCCCTTGCCGCCATCCTCCACGGGGCCTCGATGAAGCTGCTGCTGTTTGCCGTCGTGCTCGTCTCGATCGTCGTCCCCCTTGAATCCCTGTCGGCGGCGGGTGCCGCGGCGGCCCTTGCCGGCGGCGTGGTTGCGGTGGCTGTCGGCGTGGGACTGGCCGAGTCGCTGATGGCGCGCCTTGCGTTCCGCCGGGTGCCGTTGCTGTTGACGATGTCCTTTTTGTTGTGCGTGTTTGCGCTGTTGGTGGCGTGGAGGGGGGCGGGCGTATGAGCGTGAATCTCCTTGTGGGGATATCGATGGGGCTCAATCTTGTGGCCCTTGGCAGCGGGCGCCTGCCTTCGCTGATCCGCACAGTCGCATTGCAGGGGATCGTGCTCGGGTTGATTCCCCTCCTTCTCGAGTGGGGGCACCCGGATCCGCTGGTGATTTTGTTGTCGGCGGCGACTGTCGCGGGCAAGGGGTTTGTGATCCCGATGCTGCTCGGGCGCGCCATGCGGGCGGCGCGCATCGAGCGCGAGGATCATCCGATCCTCGGCCTGATCCCATCACTTCTTCTGGGCGCGGTGGGAACCATCCTTGCGGTGGTGGTGGCCGGGATGATGCCGCTTTTGCCGGGCCATGCAGGACTGCTTCTGGTGCCCGGAGGGATGGCCTCGGTTCTCACCGGATTTCTTTTGTTGGCGGGGAGGACGAAGGCGATCTCGCAGGTGTGCGGTTACCTTGTGCTCGAGAATGGCATTTACCTGTTCGGGATGCTGCTTCTGAGCACGACGCCGCTTCTGGTCGAGGCGGGGGGGCTCCTCGACCTGACCGTCGCCGTCTTCGTGCTGGGCATCATCATCGACCGGATCCAGCGCGCCTTCGACTCACTCGATACGCGGCAACTCACCGCCCTGCGCGAATGATCCCGGCACTGCTCATCGCCCTGCCCCTTGCATTTGCCGCCCTGGCTCTTGCATGGCGCAATGACGCCACCCGCCCCATGCTTCTGCCCGTGGCGGGATCCCTCCATCTTGCCCTGTGCGCCACCCTGCTTGTTGTGCGTCCGCCGGTGGCACCAGACGCATGGCTCGGTTTCGACGCCCTTGCCGCGGCGATGCTTCCGGCCGTGTCGCTGCTTTTCGCGCTCTGCGGGTTTTATGCGGTGGCGTATCTGCGTTTGCGGGCGGAGCGCCCGAACAGGGTTTTTGTTGCATCGCTGCTGGCGGTGCTCGGGTTGTTGAGCGCAGGGCACCAGGCCCGGCAGCTCGGGGTTCTCTGGGTGGCGGTCGAGGCGGTGACCCTCGCCACGGTGCCTCTGCTGCATTTCAACCGGACCCCGCGCGCCTACGAGGCCACATGGAAATACCTGCTCGTTTGCGGAACCGGCGTCGCCCTTTCGCTGCTGGGCTCCTTTTTCCTCGGCTACGCGTCACTCCACGGGGGCGGACGCGGCGACGTGACCTTCACGGCGCTGGTCGCGGACGGCGCGGGACTTTCCAAGCCGTGGGTGGTGGCCGGGTGGGTGCTCCTGCTGGTCGGTTACGGCACGAAGATGGGGCTTGCACCGATGCACACATGGAAGCCCGACGCGTACGGAGAAACCTCCGGCATCGTGGGGGCGATCCTCGCCGGGGGGGTGACCAGTGTCGCCTTCAGCGCGATCCTGCGCGTGCGGGCCGTCGTTGACGCCGCCGGGGGACAGCGCATGACCGCTGGACCCCTTGCCGCCATCGGGTTGTTTTCCATCGGGGCGGCGGCCCTCTTCCTGCTCCGTGCCCGCAACTCGAAGCGCCTGCTGGCCTACTCGAGTGTCGAGCACATGGGCATCCTGTGTGTCGGGGCGGCCCTCGGGCCCGCGGGCACTTTTGCCTCGCTCTTCCACCTCTGGGCCAATGCCCTCACCAAGGGCGCCCTGTTCATGGCCGCGGGGAATCTCCACAGGGCGGCGGGCTCCGCCTCGATCTCCGTTGCGCGCGGCATGCGGGCTGTCGTCCCCCGTTCGAGCGCGTTGCTGGTGGCCGGGATGTTTGCGATCACCGCCTGCCCGCCGTTTGCCCCGTTTTTCAGCGAGTTGAGGATTTTGGTTGCGGCCTTTTCGGAGGGGCGGTGGGAGTTGGCTGCGGGGTTGTTGGCCGGGTTGTTTTTGGCGTTTGTGGGGATGTCGCGGGCGGTGTTTGCGGTCGTGGACGGAAGTCCGCGGGCGCGGGTGGTGGCGCATGCGGCGGGGGTCCGGGAGACGGCAGGCGTGCTTTGGCCGGCGGTGGCGCTGCTGGGGCTTTCCGTCCTGCTCGGGTTGTTCGGCCCGGCGCTTCTTTCCCCCGTGTGGAATGCCGCCGTGGCGGAGCTTTTCCAGCAGCCATGAGCACCGTGTTCCTTCCGCTTGCCAATGCATTGTCCGTCCCATGGGCGGACGTTCCGGCTCACGCACCCGACGCCTTTGCATCCGGATTGACCGGTGCCCTTGGACGCGGCTGGCGCCTGGTTTCCTTCTTCGCGGTGCCGGAGACCGGCGGATTCGCACTTGTGGGAGTCATCGCCTCGGACGCCGGAAACACACTGGCCGTCGCACGCTCGGGCCCGGTCACAGGCCGCTTCCCATCAATCACCCCGGCACATCCGGAGGCCCACATGTTCGAACGTGAAATCCACGAGCAGAGCGGCCTTGTGCCCGACGGCCACCCCTGGCTCAAACCCGTGCGCGCGCAGGGTCCCGATGGCGCCCCGCTCGAGGACCGGTTTTTCCGTGTTGCGGGCCCGGAAGTCCACGAAGTGGCCGTCGGGCCGGTGCATGCGGGGATTATCGAACCCGGGCACTTCCGCTTCCAGTGCGCCGGGGAGGAGGTCCTCCACCTCGAAATCGCCCTCGGCTACCAGCACCGGGGGGTCGAGCAGGCTCTGACGGGCGGGCCGCACCGCGGGAGTCTTGCACAGATCGAGGCGGTCTCGGGGGACGCGACCGCCGCCCACGCGACCGCGCATGCAATGGCGCTCGAAGCGCTTGCCGGAGCCGAAGCGCCTCTGCGTGCCCAGTGGGTGCGCGCCGTGGCACTCGAACTCGAACGCCTCGCATGCCACACGGGCGACATCGGAGCCCTTGCAGGCGATGTCGCCTTCCTGCCAACCGCCTCGGCCAACGGGAAAATCCGCGGAGATTTCCTCAATCTGACCGCCCGGATCTGCGGCAACCGGTTCGGCCGGGCGCTGGTCGTCCCGGGCGGCTGCCGGCACGATATCAAACCGGAGCGGGCATCCCGGATTCTCGGGGGACTCGAAACATCCCTCGCCGGCGCGGCCCGATCAAACGCATGGTTCTGGGACGCGGCCTCGGTGCGTGCGCGGCTCGAAGGGATCGGGTGCGTCGCGCCCGGGAGTGCCACCGAACTCGGCTTGGTGGGGGTCGCGGCGCGCGCCTGCGGGCTTGTCCGCGATGTGCGCTTCGACCATCCCGCGGGGTGGCATCGTTTTGCCCAGGCGCCGGTGGCCGTGTGGCCGGGCGGGTATGTGTTCGCGCGGGCGCGGGTGCGTGCGCTCGAGATTGAGCGTTCGGGTGCGTTGTTGCGCGAAATGCTGTCCGATGCTCCGGACGGGGATCTCTGCGGGGCGCCGCCCGCGCCCGCGCCGGAGGCATTCGCCGTGGCACTTGTCGAGGGGTGGCGGGGCGAGGTGTGCCACGCGGTGCTCACCGGTCCCGACGGACGCTTCCGCCACTACAAAATCACCGACCCGTCGTTCCACAACTGGAGCGGCCTCGCCCTCGCTCTCAGGGGCGCAGACATCTCGGATTTTCCCATCTGCAACAAAAGCTTCAACCTCTCCTACTGCGGTTTCGACCTCTGACATGTACCTGCCCGACACCATCCTCCACCGTCTGCGCACCGGCTGCGAAACAATCTCCTACCCGGACGGACCCCCTCCCCCATTGCCCGACCGCCACGGGGGATCTTTGGCCATCGACACCACACGCTGCCCGGCGGATTGCACGGAGTGCGTTTCGGTGTGCCCGACAGAAGCCATCACACGACCGTCCGGACAACCCGTGACCCTCGACCTCGGCAAATGCATCTTCTGCTCGCTGTGCGTCGAGGCGTGCCCCCCGGGCGCAATCACCCACACCGGCGACCACCGCATGGCAGCCGCCCGGCGGGACGATCTCCTCCTGGGCGGTGCCCGCGGACTCTCCACCCTGCGTCTCGCCGGCGCTCTCGACATCAAACTCCGCCGCCTCTTCGGTCGTTCCCTCCGCCTGCGGCAGGTCAGCGCCGGAGGGTGCGGGGCCTGCGAAGCCGATGTATATGTCCTCGGAACCATCGGCTGGGATCTCGGGCGCTTCGGCATCCAATTTGTCGCTTCCCCGCGCCATGCGGACGGGTTGCTTGTCACCGGCCCGGTGACCCGCAACATGCAGCGCGCCCTGATGAAATCCTACGAGGCCCT